>NZ_JBFBBY010000134.1:0-20099 GCF_040682875.1 Amycolatopsis sp. NPDC051071
CCCCCGCAAAACACTGGACTGGCTTACACCCCAAGAAAAACTCAACCTGCTACTGTCCTAAATAGAGCATGTTGCGACGACCGCATGAATCCGCCGACCCCTCATGACACTTGGTCGTCTGTGTGCGCGGGAGTCAGACGTTCCGGTTGTGCGGAACGAGGTCCAGCGGATCGTGGTCCGGGTCGTCGACGCCGAGACTGATGATCCGCGACGGATGGATCCGGATCACCGCGCCGTCGAAGTGGCCGTCGGCGGTGAAGGTCCCGGGCAGCGCTTCGGCGCGGCCGCGGATCTCCAGGCAACGGACTCGCGGCGGATCCTGCGACGGCATGTCGTCCACCACGAACGCGGCCCGGCCGTTCTCGGCCACGTTCCGGAACTTCCTGCTCTTCGCCAGTTCGTAGCCGGTGATGTCGATCGTCCTGGTCTCGGTGTTGTAGGTGTAGCCGACCGGGCTGACCTGGAGTGTCCCGTCCGGCTGCGCCGTGGCCAGCCGCCCGAGTCCCTGGGTGGCGAGGTAGTCGAGTTCCGCTTCACTGAACATGGGACCCAGTGTGGGACCTCGACTTAACTTGAGGTCAAGAGAACAGGCCCTCGCCCCAGAAACCGCCTTCACGCACGCCCGGAGGCACGGCGAAATGCGCGGAGCCGGTGTGCCGCAGGTACTCCATCATCGCGTCCTTCGACGACAGCGCCTGCTGCATCGGCACGAACTGCTTGCGCGTGTCCCGGTTGAAGGCGAGGAAGAACAACCCCGCTTCGAGGTGCCCGACGCCGTCGGAACCGTCGACGAAGTTGTAGCCGCGCCGCAGGATCCTGGCCCCGTTCAGGTTTTCGTGCGAGGCCAGCCGGACGTGCGAGTCCTTTGGGATCAGCTTCTCCCCGCCGGCGCCGCCGACGTGGAAATCGGGCTCGTCGAACTCGGCGGCCTGGCCAAGCGGCGCGCCCGTGCCCTTGGTCCGGCCGACGATGGCTTCCTGGCCCTTCAGCGATTCCCGGTCCCAGGTCTCGATGTGCATCCGGATCCGGCGCGCCACCAGGAAGGTACCGCCCGCCATCCACGGCTGGCCGTCCTCGGCGGTCGTCCACACCTGGTCGCGGAGAAGATCGGTCTCCTCGGCCTTGAGATTCCGTGTCCCGTCCTTGAATCCGAACAAGTTCCGCGGCGTGGACTGCGCCCGCGACGTCGACGAGCTCCGGCCGAACCCGAGTTGTGACCAGCGCACCTCGGTGACGCCGAAGCCCAGCCGCACCAGGTTCCGGATCGCGTGCACCGCGACCTGCGGATCGTCGGCGCAAGCCTGGACGCAGATGTCACCGCCACCGCGCGCCGGGTCGAGTTTGTCCGCCGGGAACAGGGGGAGATCGATCAACGCGGCCGGGCGTTTCGCGGCCAGGCCGAACCGGTCGTCGAACAGCGAAGGGCCGAAACCGATGGTGAGCGTCAGCGACGACGCCGCCAGGTCGAGCGCCTCGCCGGTGTCGCTCGGCGGGGCGGCGGGGGCGCCACCGACGGCGCCACCCGTCCCGATCTCCTGGCCCGCGGTCATCCGCCGGGCCGCGTCCGTCCACGTGCGCAGCAGTTTGACGAGCTTTTCGCGGTCCTTCGTCGTGACATCCAGCGCGACGAAGTGCAGGTTCTCCTGCGCGGGTGTGACGATCCCGGCCTGGTGCTCGCCGTGGAACGCGACGATCTGCTGTGCCGCCTGCGCCGGATCGCCCTCGCCGAAGAGCCGCTCGGCGCCGATCCCGGCCGCCGCGCCCGTACCGACGAGAGCGGCACCCGCTCCCGCCATACCGAACAACTTCCGGCGGGAGACCCGGGTGTGCTCCGTCCCGGTCATTGCGCCGAGACCTCCGCGACCTTGCTCAGCGGCTCGCTCAGCGCGTCGACCGCCGACGCGAACTCCTTGACCTGGTCCTTGCTCAGCGCGGTGTACGGCTTGAAGCCGTCACCTTCGCGCTGCTTGTCCAGCAACGCCTGCACAGTGCCGAACTCCTTGTCCAAAGTGGACACCAGGGCCTGGTCTTTCACCTGCAGCAGCGGGCGGAGCGAGTTGATCGCGGCCTTCGAACCATCGAGGTTGCCCTGGAAGTCCGAGAGGTCGGTGTGCGAGAACGCCTCCTCCTCGCCGGTGATCTTGCCGGTGGCGATCTCGTCGAGCAGTCCCTTGGCGCCGTTGGCCAGGTCGAGCGCGTTCAATTCGAGCGCGGCGGACTTGGTGGCCAGTTCCTTGACGTCGGCGAGCAGCTGGTCGGCGATCTGTGCCGCGTCGGCCTGGAGCCCGGTGACCCAGAGGTCCTTCTCCAGCCGGTGGAATCCGGTGAACTTCTGCCCTGCTTCGAGGTCGGCCTCGCGCACGTCGATCTTCGGGTCGAGGTCGCCGAACTTCTCGGCCACCGGCTCCACCCGTTCGAAGTAAACGCGGGTGCGGGCGTACGCGGCCTTCGCCTCGTCGACCTTCTTCGCCTTCACCAGGTCGGCGAACTTGGCCGTCTCCTCTTCGAGTGCCTTCGTGTTGTTCGCGACGTACTCCGCGTAGCTCTTGACCGCCTGCGCCTTCTGCGAGTTCGGGTCGGCCTGCTTCGCGGCGCCACCGCTGACGGTGAAATCGCCCCGGAGGCCGGCGCCGGTCATCCCCGGCTTGCACGCGGTCTGGTACTTGCCCGCTTCGGCGACCTCGACGATGAGACGCCGGTTCAATCCTGGCGCGATGTTCTCGACCTCGCCCATGATCCGGTCGCCCTCGGCGTAGAGGTAGAACTCGGTGACCTTGCTGCCCTTGTTGGTGATCTCGAAGGTCACGTTGCCCGCGTTCGCGGTGGTGGCCGAGACAGCGCAGGCGCTGTCCGACGCCTCGACCTTGATCGGGCCACCCGCCGCGGCGGGGACCTCCTCGCCGCCACAGGCGGTGAGCACCAAGGCGCCGACGCCGGCGAGCGCGGCGAGCGGGAATCGACGAGGCAGGGACACGCGGGTCACTCCTTAAACAGCGGTCGCGGCGGGAGCCGCCGCGACCTTCTTCTTGGGCCTGAGGAAAAGCGGCAGCACGATGACCACGTACGCGACCCATGCCGCGGCCTGCAGGAGGGTGGTCCGCTGCGAATAGTTGAAGATCCCCTTGAGCAGGGCGCCGTACCAGCTGGTCTCCGGCAGGACGGCCGAGGCGTCGAACGCGAGCGTGTCCAGGCCGGGCAGGAACGCGGCTTCCTGCAGGTCGTGCAGGCCGTAACCGAGCACCCCCGCGGCGACGAACACGAGCAGTGCCCCGGTGATCGTGAAGAACTTGCCGAGGTCGAACCGGACGGCGCCGCGGTAGAGCAGGTACGCCAGCGCCACCGCGGCGAGGATGCCGGCGGTGAAGCCGATCAGCGGTTCGCTCGTCCCGCCCTGTGCGGTCTGCACGCCTGCGTAGAAGAACACCGCCGTCTCCAGGCCCTCACGGCCGACGGCGATGAACGACAGGACGAGGACGGCGAGCGGGCCGACGTCGAGTGCGTCGTCCATCTTCCCGCGCAGTTCGGCGGCGATGCTCCGCGCCGCTTTGCGCATCCAGAAGATCATCGCCGTCACGAACGCGACCGCGACGATCGACAGGGCACCGCCGAGCAGTTCCTGCTGTTCGAACGAGAGCTGGGCGGTGGTGTAGGTCAGGATCGCGCCGACCCCGATCGACAGCAGGACGGCGACGCCGACACCGAGCCAGACCCAGCGCAGCGCGTGCTTCCGATCGGTCTTGACCAGGAAAGCGACGAGGATGCTGACGACGAGGGCGGCTTCCAGACCTTCACGCAGCCCGATGAGCGCACTCGCGAACCACACGTCGTTCTCCCTGGTCGTCGTACCGAACTCCATGTTTTTAGGTAAGCCTTGCCTGAAAGTCCAGCCGGGGAGGGGTGCGGCGAATGTGGACGAAACGCCTGAATAGACCTTGATCGGACGGGCTCGCAGAGTCCATCCGCAGGTCAGCGCGACCGACGGAAATCACATAACGAATCGGCTGCCGACGGCCGACGCGTGGAAGGTTTACCGTCGGCCGGCATTGCCCACCAAAGGGGTCAACACCCAGCAGTGTGGCGAAGTACTGTGGCCGGGTGGCCGAAACCACCCAGTCGAGTGTCGATGCCCCAGAAGAGTTCCCACGTCCGCCCGTGCGCCCGTACATCCCCAGGCTGGCGCTGGCCGGTGGGCTCGTCCTCACCGCCGTGGTACTGATCATGACCGTCGGGGTGAACCGGCCCGGCGGGGAGGAACCGCCGAAACCGGCGGAACCCCAGCCCGCGCTCGCGGTCCCGGATCAGAAACCGCAGCCGGGGGTGGCGACGCCGCGGGCCGGGCTCGCCGCGCCGCCCGACCGGCCCAAGGTTTCCGACGTGGCCGAACTCGACACCTGGGCGCGGCGCGTGGCCGGGAAGACACGGATCGCCGTCACCGATCTCTCCGCTTACGGCCGGGCCGAGATGTGGCTCCGCCGTCAGAAGCCGGGCTGTCACCTCTCGTGGGCGACCCTCGCCGGGATCGCCCATGTCGAGGCGGCGCAGGGCAGGCCCGGACCGATCACGCTGACGCCGGACGTCTGGGCCAAGCAGGCCGTGCGGGCCAGCGGAGACGGGAAACAGCCGGATCCGGAGAATCTCGACGACGCCGCCTTCGCCGCCGCCCGCTACCTGTGCGCCGACGGTGACGACGTCGCGACCCCGGCCGGCTGGTGGAAAGCGATGCGAGTGTTCAACCCGGCCGTTCCCTACGTCCAGGAAGTCTTCAGTGCGGCCGACGCCTACGCGGACGCCAGCGTCGCGCCCTGATCCTCGGTGACCAGATCGAAGTTGAGCACCGTCGCCAGTTTGTAGGCCGCGCCCGCCGCGACGACGAGCTGCGCCATCGGATCGACGACGTTCCCGGCCGCCCAGACGCCGTCCACGCTTGTGCGCCCCTGCTCGTCCACCGCGACGAAACCGGTTTCGGTCCGTTGGCAGCCGATCTGTTCGAGAAGCTTGTCGTGCGGGACGAACTTCGGGCCGACGAACACGACGTCGCGTTCGACGAGCTCGCCGTTCACGAGCCGGACGCCGGTCAGCCGGTCGTTTTCGACGGCGAGTTCGGACACCTTGCCGTCGACGATCCGGACGCCCAGCCCGGTCAGCTTCGCCCGGTCTTCGGCCGAGATCTCCTGCGTGTGGGTGAAGAACGTCAGATCCTTGCTCCACTGCCAGACGATCAGCGCCTGGTGGACCGACTTGTCGGAGGTGGCGAGGACGCCGAAGCGCCGGTCGCGTACTTCCCAGCCGTGGCAGTACGGGCAGTGCAGCACGTCGGTGCCGAAGCGCTCGGCCACGCCGGGGACGTCGGGTAGCTCGTCGGCCAGCCCGGTGGTCATCAGGATCCGGCGCCCGGTGATGACGCGGCCGCTCGCCAGCTCCACCGTCTTGTCGTGGCGCAGCCGGAAGACGA
The DNA here is from genome assembly GCF_040682875.1 of Amycolatopsis sp. NPDC051071. Lineage (NCBI taxonomy): Bacteria > Bacillati > Actinomycetota > Actinomycetes > Pseudonocardiales > Pseudonocardiaceae > Amycolatopsis > Amycolatopsis sp. NPDC051071. The sequence continues at coordinate 5,453 of NZ_JBFBBY010000134.1, forward strand.
CGTCGTCGACGAACTCGACGCCGTAACCGCGGACCTCCTCGCGTCCCAGCTCCAGTAGTTCTTGGGGTGGAACGCCGTCCCTGGTCAGGAAGCCGTGCGCGTGCGCGGCGGGCGCGTTGCGCGGAGTGCCGCCGTCGATCACGACGACGTCGCGCCGCGCCCGGCCGAGGACCAGTGCCGCGCTGAGACCCGCGACGCCGCCACCGATGATCACCACATCGAATTCGTTCTTCATGGTGCCGAGCATCCGCATCCGGCGGGTATCTGGCAAAGTTCATTGCCGGTTTGGCAAACTGGGGGGATGGAGGACATCGAACGGCGGCTCGCCGAGATCGGCCCGAGGCTCAAACAGCTCCGCAAGGAGCGTGGCACCACCCTCTCCGCGCTTTCGGAAGCGACGGGGATCTCCGCCAGCACGCTCTCGCGGCTCGAATCGGGCACGCGGAAGGCCACCCTGGAACTGTTGCTGACGTTGTCCGAGGCACACAAGGTCCCGCTCGACGAGCTGGTGGGTGAGCCAGAGCCGTCCGACCCCCGGGTCCGGATGAAATCGCAGAAGTTCGGCCGCTTCACCGCCTGGTCGCTGAGCGCGCAACCAGGTCAGCCGCAAGCGTTCAAACTGCTGATCCCGGTCGAGGACATCGAGCCGGTGCAACGGACGCACGAAGGCTACGAATGGATGTACGTCCTCAGTGGACGGTTACGGGCGGTACTCGGCGACCGCGACTTCACGATGGGGCCGGGTGAGGCCGCGGAGTTCGACACGCGCGTGCCGCACTGGTTCGGCAGCGCGGGGCCGGGGCCGGTGGAACTGCTGGTGCTGTTCGGGAAGCAGGGTGAGCGGGCGCATCTGCGGGCCAAGTCGAAGTGACAGCAAAGGTCCCTTGCTCCCGCGGGGGTCAGTCCCTCAGCGCGATACGCGCGTTGAGCTCGCCGATCGCTTCCAGATACTCCGGGATCGGGTGCATCGCCGAGGCGATGCGCACCTGCGCGAGCGCCTCGGTGAACCGGCCGAGGCGCTGCAGGGTCCGCCCGAGCACGAACCGCGCGTAATGATCAGTGGGGTCCAGTTCCAGCACGCGGGTGAAGGCGCGCTCCGCCCGCCGCAACTGAGCGGAATGGAAATAGGCGCGTCCCGCCAGCAGCTGCACGCTCGGTTTGTCGGTTTCGTGCTCCAGCAACGGCTCGAGGGCTTTGAGAGCGTCGAGCGGTCTGCGGCTTTCGACCAGCGCCTCGGCCTGACGGAAGGCATGGAACCGGGCTTCGCCGGAAGAGTCCGGACCGGGTTCAGGGTCGGGTTCGGCATCCATCATGGTTCGCTCCACTTTACCCCGGGGCAGGGCCGTTCACGAGGAGCTGAAACGGTCATGGTGGACTGTCCTGCCATGAGCAGTGCCGACAGCGGCGATCACGCCGACAGCGCCGATGACGAAACGCCCGAGCTTGGCTACCTCGGACTCGCGCCGTACCTCTACTACACCGACGCGACCGAAGCGGTCGCGTGGCTGGTCAGAGTGTTCGGATTCACCGAAGAAGTGCGCTTCGCCGACGCCTCCGGCGAGGTGTTCCAGGCCACACTGTGCGCCGGTCCGGCCAAGATCCAGCTGGCCGGGGTCGGTCCCGAGTACTGGGAAGCGAAGGGCGCGGACGGCCCGGTCGGCCAGTTGAACATCATCTACGTCGCCGACGCCGACGCGCAGTACGAGCGGATCCGCGCCGCCCTCGGCGACGACGCCGACCTCGACGCGCCCCAGGACCAGCCCTACGGCGCCCGCGTGTTCACCGTGTCCGACATCGGCGGCAACAGCTGGACGTTCTGGCAGCAGTTTTCGGACACCGTCGAGCTTCCGTCGGGCTGGCGCGAAGTCCGTGCGGGTGAACCTGCCACGGATTAGGCAGCTCCTTCGTTGAGGGGGCGGCGGGGAAGAGGGTTGGGTAGGTCCGATGTGGCGCGTGCCTCCAACGAGTGAACGACGCCGACGGCTAGGCTGGGCCCCGTCACCGCAGGCACAACCCACATGAGGAGCATGGCGTGGCGCTCATCGAGCAGGTAGGCGCTCGCGAGATTCTGGACTCGCGAGGCAACCCGACGGTCGAAGTGGAGGTGGCTCTCGACGACGGCACGCTGGCGCGGGCCGCGGTCCCCTCGGGTGCGTCCACCGGCGAACACGAAGCCGTCGAGCTGCGTGACGGCGACACCGGCCGGTACAACGGCAAGGGTGTCGAGCGCGCGGTCGCGGCCGTCCTGGACGAGATCGGCCCGGATCTGGTCGGCACCGACGCCGTCGACCAGCGCATCGTCGACCAGAAGCTGGTCGACCTCGACGGCACGCCGGCGAAGTCCCGCCTCGGCGCGAACGCCATCCTCGGCGTCTCGCTCGCCGTCGCGAAGGCGGCCGCCGAATCGGCCGAGTTGGAACTGTTCCGCTACCTCGGCGGGCCGAACGCGCATGTGCTGCCGGTGCCGATGCTGAACATCCTCAACGGTGGCGCGCACGCCGACACCGAGGTGGACATCCAGGAATTCATGATCGCGCCGATCGGCGCCGAGTCGTTCCGCGAGGCCCTGCGCTGGGGCACCGAGGTCTACCACTCGCTGAAGTCGGTCCTGAAGGGCCGCGGCCTGGCGACCGGCCTCGGCGACGAAGGCGGCTTCGCGCCCAGCCTGAAGAACAACCGCGAAGCGCTCGACCTGATCCTTCAGGCGATCGAGAAGGCCGGGTACGCCCCGGGCCGCGACGTCGCGCTCGCGCTCGACGTCGCCGCGACGGAGTTCTTCTCCGACGGCGCGTACACCTTCGAAGGCGCGAAGAAGAGCGCCGAGCAGATGTCGGCCTACTACGCCGAACTGCTGCGTGACTACCCGCTCGTGTCCATCGAGGACCCGCTGAGCGAGGACGACTGGGACGGCTGGGTCCAGCTGACCGCCGAGGTCGGCGAGAAGGTCCAGATCGTCGGCGACGACCTTTTCGTCACCAACCCGGACCGCCTCGAAGAGGGCATCACCCGCCGCGCCGCCAACGCGCTGCTGGTGAAGGTCAACCAGATCGGCACGCTGTCGGAGACCCTCGACGCGATCTCGCTGGCCACCTCCTACGGCTACAAGTCGATGATGAGCCACCGGTCCGGCGAGACCGAGGACACCTTCATCGCCGACCTCGCCGTCGCGACCGGTGTCGGCCAGATCAAGACCGGCGCCCCGGCGCGCGGTGAGCGGATCGCCAAATACAACCAGCTGCTGCGGATCGAGGAGACCCTCGCCGACGCGGCGCGCTACGCCGGCGATCTCGCCTTCCCGCGGTTCAGCCCGGACGCGTGAGCCGGAAGTGTCATTTGTCAGACACGCCCTAGTCGGACAGTGAAGGCGCGATAAAGATGATGGCGGACCGGGGGAGGGCGCGGACCCGTCGTAGCGGGCGCGCGGACGGCGGCGGCTCCAGCAGGGGCCGCCGACCGGAGCGTGCCCGTCGCACGACGACGACGGAGGTCCACGCCCGAACCCGGCTGCGCCGCAACCTGGCGGCGAAGAGGGCATCGGGTGCCGCGAAGGTGCTCGGCATGTCCACCACCCGCCGGGCCGCGGTGGTGGCGATCGTGGTGTGCGCGCTCGCGTTCACCATCGCCGTCCCGCTGCGCACGTACCTCAGCCAGAAGTCCGAGGTGACCGAGCAGCAGCGGTTGCAGTCCGAACTGCAGCGAAGCGTCGCCAACCTCGAAGGCCGCAAGGCCGAGTTGAGCGACCCCGCCCAGATCGAGGCCGAGGCCCGAAAGCGCTTCGGTTTCGTGAAGCCCGGCGAGACGCCGTACATCGTGCAGTTGCCGGAGGACAAGGCGCCCGAGCAGGGACAGCCGCAGGGGCAGCAGCCGGTGCCCGAAGGCTCTTGGTACGAGAAGCTGTGGGATCAGGTCGCGGGCGGCTGAAGCTCCCCGGTTAGCCTTGGTGGCGTGAACAGCACGGAAAAGTCGTCTTATAAGCCTGTGACCGACGCCGACCGCGAGATCATCGCGGAACAGCTCGGGCGGGCACCCCGTGCGCTGCGTGCCGTCGCGGCGCGCTGCCCGAGCGGTCACCCGTCGGTCGTGCAGACCAGTCCTCGCCTCGAAGACGGCACACCCTTCCCGACGCTCTACTACTTGACGTGCTCGAAGCTCACTTCCCTGGTGGGCACGCTCGAAGCGACCGGGGTGATGAAGGAGATGACCGACCGGCTCGCGGAGGACGCCGAGCTGGCGGCCGTCTACCAGCGGGCCCACGAGAGCTACCTCGCCGAACGCGACGCGATCGACTCGCTCGGCCACCAGGTCAGCGCGGGCGGGATGCCAGGACGCGTCAAATGCCTCCACGTCCACCTCGCGCATACGCTCGCCGTCGGCCCCGGCGTGAACCCTTTCGGGGACGAAACCCTCGCGTTGCTCAAAGCGAACGGGTGGCCGACGGGTGACTGCCAGGGGTAACGCCGACCCCCGGTGTACAGATAGTTCCTCCAGGTGGGTTAATTCACCCGTTATCGACCAACTGGTCCGCCCCTATGGGGTGAATCCGGTCACCGCATGCGGCAGGCTGGGCACCAGACGTGGGTTGTCGGGTGGGCAAGTAACGGATCGCTTTGGCGCGGTCCGCCGGGAGGGTTCTGAGGTATGCGCGTGAGGCACGTGCCAGGCGCGGCGACCGGTGCTGTATCCATGGGCTCTCGCCTGAGACACGTACCTCGAGCCGCACGCAGACTCTGTCTCCGGCATCGCACGATCGCCGCGGTGACCGGAGGTGTCCTCGCCATCCTCCCGGCCTGCGCCGCGGTCATCGGTGCCGGCAGCTGGGCCGCGACGGCGAGCACGATCCACTCCGACAACGTCGCACTCGTCGGCGGCTACGACCCGAAGAACCCGCTCGTCCAGCAGATCGGCGTCGACGGCAGCCTGCCGAACGCGCCCACCCCGCTCCCGCTCCCCGCGGACGAACTCCCCAACGGACCGCTCGGCATCCCGGTCACCGCGCTCGCCGCGTACCGCAACGCCGCCGACATCCTCATCGCCGAACAGCCCGGTTGTCATATCGACTGGGCTTTGATCGCGAGTATCGGCCGGATCGAGTCCAACCACGCGCGCGGCGGTTACGTCGACGCCAAGGGCAACACCCTTGAACCCATTCTCGGTCCGCAGCTCAACGGCGCCGGGCCGTTCGCGGCCATCCCGGATACCGACGGCGGCAAATACGACGGCGACCCGGTCTGGGACCGCGCCGTCGGCCCGACGCAGTTCATCCCGTCGACCTGGGCAGGCTATGCCTCCGACGGGAACGGCGACGGCGAGTCCAACCCGAACAACATCTTCGACGCGGCGCTGGGCACCGGCCGGTACCTGTGCTCTGGCGGACTGGATCTGTCCAAACCGGACCAGTTGCGCGCGGCGGTGTTCCGCTACAACAACTCCGACACGTATGTGAACACCGTGCTGATCTGGGCCGAGGCCTACCGCACGGGAGTGCTGCCGACGCCGGACAGCAAGGTGCCCGTCGGCGCCCCGAACGCCGCGGCCGCACCGCCGCCTGCCTCGGTGCCGCCGCCTCCGGTGCCGCCGACTCCGCCGGGTTCGGTGACACCGCCGCCGTCGTCGACTTCGTTGCCGCCGACGAATTCTTCTTCTTCGCCGTCGAAGCCGCCGAGCTCGTCGAGCACGAAGTTGCCGCCGTGCTCGCCGGTCACCGTGACGGAGACGGTCCCGACTTCGACCACGAACCCGACGTCCACGAGCAAAACCCCGGCACCGCCGCCGACCTGTTCCTCGCCGACGACGACCACAACGACGACGACGGTGACGTCGACGAGCAATAGCACCAAACCCACTTGATCGGCATTGACTAGTCCATCCATGCCCCCGCCACCACCCTCAACGGAAAGCCTTCGCTCCGCTGTAATCTCCGGGTATGCCTCGTGTTGCCGCGATCGACTGTGGAACGAACTCCATCCGCCTGCTTGTCGCCGAGCTGACCCCGCGTCACGACGGGACGGTCGACCTGCGCGATCTGCACCGCGAGATGCGGATCGTCCGCCTCGGCCAAGGCGTGGACGCCACCGGCAAGCTGGCTCCCGAGGCCTTGGAGCGCACCCGCAAGGCGCTGGCCGACTACGCGATCGCCGCGCGCCGCAAGGGCGTCGAGAAGGTCCGCATGGTCGCGACGTCGGCGACCCGTGACGCGAGCAACCGCGACGAGTTCTTCGCGATGACGCGCGAGGTGCTCGGCACCGAGGCCGAGGTCATCAGCGGTGACGAGGAGGCCCGGCTCTCCTTCACCGGCGCCGTCGGCGAGCAGGACCCGGATGACGGTCCCTTCGTGGTGGTCGACGTCGGCGGCGGCTCGACCGAACTCGTCGTCGGCACCTGGGACGGCCGCAAGGCCGAGGTCATCGCGGCGAAATCGGTCGACATCGGCTGTGTGCGGATCACCGAACGCGCGCTGAAGTCCGACCCGCCGACCGCCGGCGAGATCGCCGAAGCGCGCGAGCTGGCCGGGAAAGTGCTCGCCGAGGCCTTCGACGTCGTGGACGTCTCCGCCGCCAAGACCTGGATCGGCGTCGCCGGGACGGTCACGACGCTGACCGCCGTGGCGCAGGGACTGCCCGAGTACGACTCCGAGCGCACCCACCTTTCGAAGCTTTCCCGCGCCGACATCGACCGCGTCGCGCGGTCGCTGCTCACCGCCGACCACGCGACCCGCGCCGCGAACCCGGTGATCCACCCGGGCCGCGTCGACGTGATCGGCGGCGGCTCGGTGATCGTGCAGGTCCTCGCCGAGCAGTTCGCCACGCGGAGTGGTCCCGGCGAACTGGTGATCTCCGAGCACGACATCCTCGACGGGATCGCGCTCTCGCTCGCCTGATCGCCGGTTTTCTCTTACATGAAGCCATTTCTGTCGGTGATCACTTGGTGACCTCCTGTCCGGGTTAGGCTGTTCGGCGCAACCGGGTTCCTACCAACGTTGTGCTCTAACCGGGTGGTCCGGCACACCGTCACACATTTGCAACACCAACGCACTGTGATCGCCTTCACGTCTCCCATAGCGTCGTCTCACCTTCTGGGCGGTAGGGCGCGACCAGCGCCCGCCGGACTATCCGACGACGAGAGTTGGAGGGGACATGCGGGCTTCACGCGGGTTCTGGGGAGCGACGGCGGTGGTGGCCACGGCGGCCCTGCTGCTGACGGCCTGTGGAGGTGGTGGGTCCTCCAAAGAAGACAAGGGATCCGGCGCCACCGACGCCAACGCGGCGGTTTCGGTCTACGGCACCGAGCCGGAGAACTCGCTGATCCCCGCCAATACCAACGAACTCGGTGGGTCCAAAGCCCTCAAACCGGTCTTCTCGGCGCTGGTCGGCTACAAATCCGACACCGCCGAGCCGTACAACCTGATGGCCGAATCGATCACCACGACCGATTCGAAAATCTTCGACATCAAGCTCAAAAAGGGCTGGAAGTTCCACGACGGGACCGAGGTCAAGGCGAAGAACTTCGTCGACGCCTGGAATTACAGCGCGAACGGCAAGAACGGCATGCAGAACGCGTCGTTCTTCGAGCAGATCCAGGGCTACGACGAGATCAGCGCGAAAGAGCCGTCCGTCAAGGAGATGTCCGGGCTCAAGATCGTGAACGACTACGAGTTCCAGGTCACCCTCAAGGGCCCGTTCTCGGTGTTCGCCACCAAGATCGGATACCTCGCCTTCGCGCCGCTGCCGGACAAGTTCTTCGCCGACCCGGAGGCGTTCGCCAAGAACCCGATCGGCAATGGTCCGCTGAAATTCGTTTCGCGCACGCCCAATCAGTCGATGAAGCTCACGCGGTTCGACGAATACCAGGGCGAGGACAAGGTCAAGTTCAAGGACCTGGAAGTCCGCATCTACACCAGCCAGGAAACCGCGTACCAGGACCTGCTGAGCAACCGCCTCGACTTCATGGAGGCGCTCCCGCCGGCGGCGAAGGCCGGTGGCAAGTACAAGACCGACCTCGGTGAGCGGCTGGTCGAAGGGAACCTGCTCGGCATCAGCGCGCTCGCGATCCCGTACTACGTCCCCGGTTACGACAACCTGGACCTGCGCAAGGCGATCTCGCTGGCGATCGACCGCGAGCAGATCGTCAAGACCGTCATGAACGACACCTACTCGCCTGCCGACGGCTATGTTTCGCGCGGTATCGAGGGGTTCCGGCCCGGCGTCTGCGAGTTCTGCAAATACGACCCGGTGAAGGCCAAGGAGTTCTGGGCGAAGTCCGGGTACACCGGCAAGCTGACCATCGCCTCGAACGCGGACGGCGGCCGTAAGGAGCCGCTGGTCGCGGCGTGCAACAGCATCAAGAACGCACTCGACGTCGAATGCGACTTCGCCCCGGCGACCGACTTCGGCCAGTGGCGCAGCATCGTCAACGGCAGGAAACTGACCGGGATGGGCCGCTCCGACTGGTCGGCCGACTACCCGTCGATCGAGAACTACTTGAACCCGCGCTACAAGAGCACCGGTTCGTCGAACGACTCGACGTACAAGAACCCGGCCGTCGACGCGCTGCTGCAGCAGGCGGACCAGACCGCCGACAAGGCGGCCGCGATCAAGCTGTACCAGCAGGCGGAGGACCTGATCGCGAAGGACCTGCCGCAGATCCCGGTGTGGGAGGAGAAGGGCGTCGGCGGCAAGTCGAACCGCTTGAAGGTCGCGAAGCTCGACTTCGGCCGTCTCGCGGACTACTCGTCCATCGAGGTCGCAGCGAAGTAATCGCGTGGTCGTGCCTGCCGGGAGTGGTGGACCACCGCTCCCGGCAGGCCGGAATCCCGGCTCCCACCACGCGATCTCCAGGACGGCACGCCCATGTCCCAGTACATCCTCCGTCGGCTGCTCCAACTGATCCCGGTCTTCTTCGGCACCACGTTCCTCATCTACGCCCTCGTATGGGCGGTGCCCGGTGACCCGTTCGCCGGCAAATGCGGACAGGTCGCCTGCCCGCCCGCCTACATCGAGATGATGACCGCGAAGTTCAATCTCGACGATTCGATCTTCGTCCAGTACTTCAAATACCTCGGCAACCTGTTCACCGGCGACTGGGGTGAGACCTTCAACGGTGTCTCGGTCGGCGAGCTGATCGGGAACGCCTATCCGGTGACCGTCCGGCTCGCCTTCATCGCGGTCGCCATCGAAGCGATCATCGGCTTGTCCGCCGGTATCCTGACCGGCCTGCGCGGCAAGGGTTTCCTCGACAACCTCGTGTTGATGTCCACCACGTTCCTGATCTCGATCCCGGTGTTCGTCACCGCGATCGTGCTGCAGATCGTCCTGGGTTCGGAATGGGGCCTCATCGACGCGAGCGTCTCCGAGGACGCCACGATCGGCGAACTGATCGTGCCAGGGATCGCGCTGGGCAGCCTGTCCATGGCCTACATCGCCCGGTTGACCAGAGCGAGCATCGCGGAGAACCGGCACGCCGACTACGTCCGCACGGCCGTCGCGAAAGGACAGCCGCGCAGCCGTGTCGTCGGTGTGCACCTGCTCCGCAACTCGGTGATCCCGGTGCTGACCTTCATCGGCACCGACATCGGCGCGCTCATGGGCGGGGCCATCGTCACCGAAGGCGTGTTCAACATCAACGGCATCGGCGGGCTCATCTTCCGCGGCATCCAGAACCGGGAGGGCGCCACCGTCACCGGCGTCGTCGTCCTGCTGGTGGTCGTGTACCTGCTGGTGAGTCTCATCGTCGACCTGCTCTATGCCGTTCTCGACCCGAGGATCCGTTATGACTGACCCGAATGTGGCAGGCGGCGTGTCCTCAGTGGACATCGCGGCCGCCGGTGTCGTCGACAATTCCGCGCTGGCGCACAAGCCACGCAGTCTCGGCGGCGACGCCTGGCGGATGTTGCGCCGCAGGCCGTCCTTCGTCATCTCCGCCGTCATCATCGCGCTCGTCGTGCTCATCGCGATCGCACCCGATTTGTTCACTTCACGTGCGGCCGGGTTCAGCGATCTGGCCCGCGCCAACGAAGGCCCGTCCGCGGACGCCTGGTTCGGTTACGACAACCAGGGTTACGACGTCTACGCGCGGACCATCCACGGCGCGCGGGCGTCGTTGCTGGTCGGTGTCTTCGCGACGGTGCTGACGATCCTGATCGGTTCGACCGTCGGGATCATCGCCGGGTATTACGGCAGGCTCGTCGACAGCCTGTTTTCCCGGATCGGCGACATTTTCGCGGCACTGCCGTTCGTTCTCGGCGCGATCGTCATCCTGACGACGTTCAACGCCCCCGGCACGAATCCCGGCGCGGTCACCATCATCGTGCAGGTGGTGGTGTCGATCGCGGCACTGAGCTGGCCGGTGGCGATGCGCATCATGCGGTCGGCGACGCTGGTGGCCAAGCAGCTCGACTACGTCAAGGCCGCACGCGGGCTCGGCGCGAGCACGCCGCGTATCGTGTTCCGGCACCTGCTGCCGAATACGGTCGCGCCGGTGCTGGTCTACGGGACCATCGCGCTCGGCGCGTTCATCGGCGCGGAGGCGACTCTCGCTTACCTCGGCGTCGGCGTGCGGCCGCCGGTCGTCTCTTGGGGCGTGATGATCAGCGACGCGCGGGACTACTTCCGGGTGAACCCGCACATGCTGTTGTTCCCGGCCGGGTTCGTCACCATCACCGTGCTCGCGTTCGTCATGCTCGGTGACGGGATCCGCGACGCGCTCGATCCGAAGGCCAGGTGACCGGCGTGCCCAACGAACTGCTCCTCGAAGTAGAGGATTTGCACGTCGAGTTCCGTACCTCGGACGGCGTCGCGACCGTGCTCAACGGGGTCGATTACGCCGTGCACGCCGGGGAAACCCTTGCGGTACTGGGGGAATCGGGTTCGGGTAAGAGCGTGACGGCGCAGACGGTGATGGGAATCCTCGACAGTCCGCCCGCCGTCGTCACCGGCGGAGCCGTCCGCTATCGCGGCGAGGATCTGCTCACCGCCACCGAAGAACGGCGGCGTGAGGTCCGGGGCGGGGAGATCGCGATGATCTTCCAGGACGCGCTTTCCGCGCTGAACCCGGTCTTCACCGTGGGGTTCCAGATCGAGGAACAGCTGACCGTCCGGCTCGGGATGTCCAAAAAGGACGCACGTAAACGGGCGATCGAACTCCTCGACACCGTCCGCATCCCGGCCGCCGCCCGGCGGATCCGTGAGTACCCGCACCAGTTCTCCGGCGGGATGCGGCAGCGCGCGATGATCGCGATGTCGCTCGCGCTCGACCCGGATCTGCTGATCGCCGACGAGCCGACGACCGCGCTCGACGTCACCGTGCAGGCCCAGATCATGGATCTGCTGGCGGAAATCCAGTCCGAGCGGCAGATGGGGCTGATCCTGATCACCCATGACCTCGCGGTGGTCGCCGAGGTCGCCGATCGGATCGCGGTGATGTACGCGGGCCGGATCGTCGAACAGGCCGAGGTCACCGAATTGTTCCGCTCGCCGGGGCATCCCTACACCGAGGCGTTGATGGCGTCCCTGCCACGATTGGACCTCAAAGGACAGACACTGGAAACGATCAAGGGGCTGCCGCCGAGCCTGCTGAACATCCCACCCGGCTGTCCATTCCATCCCCGGTGCGAACGGGCTGTTTCGCGGTGCGAGTCCGAACGACCGGCCTTGCGGAGCCTGGGCTTCGGCCGGGTCAGTGCCTGCCACTTCGCCGACGAGGTGGTGAGCAGCCGTGCCTGAACCCATTCTGCGTGTCCAGGATCTGGTGAAGTACTTCCCGGTGCGGGCCGGCGTGCTCTTCAAACGCACGATCGGCCACGTGAAGGCCGTCGACGGGGTCTCCTTCGACCTCATGCCGGGGGAAACCCTGGGGGTGGTGGGAGAATCCGGCTGCGGAAAGTCCACTTTGGCCCAGGTGCTGATGCGGCTGGAGGAGCCGACGGGCGGGCTCGCGACGTTCGAAGGCCGCGACATCTTCGCGTTGCGGGGTGCCGGCCTGCGGAAACTGCGGCGTGAGATCCAGATCGTCCTGCAGGATCCGTACACGTCGCTGAACCCGAGGATGACGGTCGGCGACATCATCGGCGAACCCTTCGAGATCCACACGGAGGTCGCGCCGAAGGGATCGCGGGCGGCGAAGGTCCGGGACCTGCTCGACGTCGTCGGGCTCAACCCCGAGCACATCAACCGCTACCCGCACCAGTTCTCCGGCGGGCAGCGGCAGCGCATCGGGATCGCACGGGCGCTGGCGTTGCGGCCGAAGGTCATCATCTGCGATGAGCCCGTTTCCGCGCTGGACGTTTCGATCCAGGCGCAGGTGATGAACCTGCTCGGTGAGCTGCAGAAGGAATTCGGCCTTTCCTATGTGTTCATCGCACACGACCTGTCCGTTGTCCGTCACCTTTCCACGCGGGTCGCGGTGATGTATCTCGGCAAGATCGTGGAAATGGGGACGGAAGAGGAGATCTACGAACGTCCGTCGCATCCGTACACGCAGGCGTTGCTGTCCGCGGTCCCCGTCGCGGACCCGGCTTTGCGTGGGCAGCGGCAGGTGATTCGCCTGGAAGGGGACGTGCCGAGCCCGCTGGATCCGCCGTCCGGCTGCCGGTTCCGCACCCGGTGCTGGAAGGCCCAGGACATTTGCGCCGATCAGGAACCCGAATTGATCAAGCGGACCGATGGGCATTTGTCCGCTTGTCATTTCGCGGAGGCGAAAACGGTCGTCCCCTGACTTTCGTAGGGACTTCGTTGATCCGCGTGGATCGCTGACGTAGTTTGCATGAATCGTTTCTTTTGGAGGCAGGAAATGAAAAGATCCAGATCTCTCGTCGTCGCGCTCGCGGTACCGCTGTTCGGTGCGATCGTGGCGGCTCCGACGGCGTCCGCGCAGCCGCAGCTTTCCGGCGCGACGACCGAATTCTCCGTTCTGGCCCGTGAAGGGCACGATGTCGCTTCGGTGGAAAAGGCGATCCGCGCCGCCGGTGGCAGCGTGGTGACCAGCAACGCCGCTGTCGGCCTGATCACCGCGACCGCGCCCGCCAACGGCTTCGCCGAGCGGGTCTCCGCGGACCGCTCCGTTTTCGGTGCCGCCAAAGCGAAGCCGATCGGCACCGCGCCGAAGAACGGCAAGGCGAAGGTCAAGCCGAACGGCGTCGAGCAGGAAAGCCGCGCCGCCGCGACGGCCAAGAAGCCGGCGCAGCCGGAGACCGCGGGCATGGACCCGCTCGACGATCAGCTCTGGGGCCTCAAGTCCGTCCGATCGGATCTTTCGCGCACCAAGCAGCCGGGCGACAAGCGGGTGAAGGTCGGCATCATCGACACCGGTGTCGACGGCAGCCACCCGGACATCGCGCCGAACTTCGACCGCGCCGCGTCGCGGAACTTCACCAAGGACATCGTCGCCGACGTCAACGGCGCCGTCGTCGATGGTCCGTGTGAATACCGCAGCTGCGTCGACCCGGTGGACCACGACGACAACGGGCACGGCACGCACGTCGCCGGCACCATCGGCGCCGCTGCGAACGGCTTCGGCGTCTCGGGCGTCGCTCCGAACGTGACGCTGGTGAGCATCCGCGCCGGACAGGACTCGGGCTTCTTCTTCCTGCAGTCGACCGTGGACGCGATCACCTACGCCGGCGACGCCGGTGTGGACGTCGTCAACATGTCATTCTACACGGACCCGTGGTTGTACAACTGTGCCGCGAACGCCGCGGACACACCCGCGCAGCAGGCCGAGCAGCGCACCATCATCGAGGCGACGACCCGCGCGCTGAACTACGCGCACCGCAAGGGCGTCAGCCAGGTCGTCTCGCTGGGTAACCAGCACAGCGACCTCGCCACTCCGCAGACGGACGTGGCGAGCCCGGGCTACCCGTCGAACAGCACGCACCCGCGGCCGATCGACAACGCGAGCTGTCTCTCGCTGCCCGTCGAAGGCCCGCACACGATCGGCGTCTCGTCCTTCGGCCCGTCGCAGGCGAAGGCGGACTACTCGAACTACGGCGTTGAGCAGATCTCGGTCTCCGCGCCCGGCGGCTACTTCCGTGACTACTTCGGTACCCCGTGGTTCCGCACACTCGAGAACGAGATCCTCTCGACGTACCCGCGCAACGTCGGCGTCGCCGCAGGCAACATCGACGCGGCCGGGAACCTCACGCCCGACGGTGTCACCGCCGGCATCCAGAAGGCGACCGCCGCCGATGGCCGCGTCGGCTACTACCAGTGGCTGCAGGGCACGTCAATGGCGTCGCCGCACGCGACCGGTGTCGCCGCGCTCATCATTTCGCAGTACGGCAAGGGTTCACGCGATTTCGGAATGGACCCGGACGCGGTGCAGCGGGTGCTCGAAGGCACGGCTTCGGAGATCGCCTGTCCGGTGCCGCGGACCGTGGACTACTTGAAGGAAGGCCGGGACGCCTCCTTCACCGCGACCTGCACCGGTGACGCTTCGTTCAACGGCTTCTACGGCCACGGCGCCGTGGACGCCTGGTCGGCCGTCACGCACGGTTCGCAGTACCTGCGAGGCTGACACTCCGGCCCGCTGATCGGCCGGCGCCGCTTCGGTGAGAGTTCGTGCGCGGCGCGCGGTGTGTCATGAGGGGTCCCCATAGGACGAAATTTGTCCTATGGGGGGCCCGCAAGACGTTGAATTGAGCGACGATATGGGCGGG
>NZ_JBFBBY010000135.1:0-19747 GCF_040682875.1 Amycolatopsis sp. NPDC051071
GGCGGGGGGGGTGGCTGCCACTCCCTGGTGTGGGTTGGGGGTGTTGTTTGTGGCGTTTTTTTTTTTTTTTGGTGTTTGGGACGTTGACTGTCCCAAATCCTTCATGAACGACACGCTTCTTGCGTGACAGGGACTTTCGTACAGGCGAAAGGCCGGGAACTGTCGGTGGCCTGTCGCAAGGTGGCCGGGTGCGAAGAGGAACCTGGACGTCAAACCCCCTGCTCACCGCTCCGGATCGACCGGAAGTGGTGCGCGTGGCCGACCTCGAACAGATCGGCGTTCCGCGCCGGACCATTTCCCGGCGCTGCGTCACGGGCGGCCCGTGGCGGACACTGCTGCCCGGAATCGTGCTGTTGAGCAACGGTGACCCCACCGACGAGCACCGGGTTCGCGCGGCGATGCTCCATGGCCGCAGGGACGCGGTGCTCACCGGAACGTACGCACTTCGCCGCCATGGCCTGGAAAGACTCCCCGATCATGAGAACGTGCACGTCCTCATACCCGCGAGCCGCGACATCGCCGACTCGGGGTTCGTGCACGTGGAACGCACCACTCGCCTGCCTCGACCGCACCTGCGCGGCGATCTCCCAGTGGCCCCCGTGCACCGAGCCGTCATCGACGCCGCGCGACGGTTCAGCAACGAAGAGGAAGTCCAAGCGATGATGGCCGAGGCCGTCCAGCGTCGCTTCTGTACCCCGGAGATGCTCGCTGACGAGCTCGACCAAGGCCGCACCGCGGGGACCGCGATGCCGAGACGAGCGCTCGTTCCGCTCCTCTCCGGTGCCAGATCCGTGGCAGAAGCCGACGCCTGGCGCCTCTGGCGGAGGTCCGGCCTCCCGCAGGGCCGGTGGAACGTCCCGATCTACGACGCCCGCGGCACCTACATCGCCACTCCGGACTTCTGGTGCGACGACATCGCCCTGGCCTGGGAGATCGACTCCTACCTCCACCACGCCGGGCTCGACGGCCACCGTGCCACCGTCGCCCGCAACGCGCGGTATGTCGCCGCCGGGATCGTCGTGCTCCAAACGCTGCCGTCCCGGCTGCGCACCGAGCCAGGCAAAGTGGCCGAAGAGCTGCGAGCCGCGTTCCGCACCGCTCAAGCCCGCCCTCGCCCGAACATTCTGCTCAAGCATGGCGCGAGCAGGTGACTATGCCCGAGCAGCGTCGAAGGGCGCCCGATCGAACACGATCCGCAGCTCCACGATCTTCCCCTCCCGCACGGTCACCAGCTCCGCCCCCGGAGCGCTCGCCACCGGCAGGGTCGCCGTGTCGTACATCAGCAGCGCGGTGGTCTCGTCCCCGAACGCCGAAAGCAGCGTCGACCCGGTCAGGATCTGGGTGAACGGCCCCATGAACCCGCGGAACGCCTCCGCGCCGGAGAGACGTCCGGCGGGTGCGTGGCACACGATGTCGTCGGCGACGTAGGTCATCGCCTTCTCGAAGTCCTTGCCGGTCCAGGCCCGGTGGTAGGAGAGCGCGACGTCCAATGCTGGGCTGGTCATGACGGGTCCTTTCGTCGACGGTCACCAGGTCAGACACCGGAGCCGCCCGAAGTGGAACGGTGCGTGACAAGATCGGCCGGGTGAGCGAGCTCATCGAGTCCTACCGGCACGAGCTGCATCTGCACTGCTACCGCATCCTCGGCTCCCTCACCGACGCCGAGGACGCTGTCCAGGAGACGCTGCTCGCCGCGTGGCGCGGTCTCGACGGCTTCGAGGGCCGCTCGTCGCTCCGCACGTGGCTCTACCGTATCGCCACCAACCGCTGCCTGAACGTCCTGCGCGACACGGGCCGCCGTCGCCCGCCGGAGCCGGTGCCGCCGTTCGACCCGCCGGAGCCCAGCCGCCGCGGCGAGGTCACCTGGCTGGAGCCGTACTTGGACGAGCTCCCGGACAGCGAGCCCGGACCCGAAGCGCGCTACAGCAACCGGGAGGCGGTCGAGCTCGCGTTCATCACCGGCCTCCAGCTCCTCCCGCCGAGGCAGGCGGCCACCCTCGTGCTGCGCGACGTCCTCTGCTTCCCGGCCGGTGAGGTCGCGAGCATGCTCGGCACCACCGAGACCGCGGTCAAGGGCATGCTCCAGCGTGCCCGCGCCTCGCTCGACAAGCACCGAGCCTGCACCGCACACCGTCCGTCACCACACGAGCGGGAGCTGACCAGGCGTTTCGCCGACGCGTTCACGGCGGGTGACCTCGACGGCGTCATCCGGCTGCTCACCGACGACGCCTGGCTCGCCATGCCGCCCGCGCCGCACGAGTACCACGGCCTCGACGCGATCGCCGGCTTCCTGCGGGTGACCATGGCCGTACCGGTCCTGCCAGGTTTCACGATGACGCCGACACGGGCGAACAATCAGCCCGCGTTCCAGTGCCGGCACGGCGAAGACCCGGCCGGGTTGATGGTCCTCACCCTCGACGGCGACCGGATCCGCGCGATCACCCGGTTCCTGGCTCGGCGGTAGCCGCCGGGCGCACCCGCCTCAGGTGCTCGCCGGGCGCGCCGAACAGGTGAGCCGCGCCGTGCGCCCGCTTGAAATAGCGGTGCGCCGGATGCTCCCAGGTGATCGCGATCCCGCCGTGCAACTGGATCATCTCGCCCGCCACCGTCGCCAGCGCCTCCGAGCAGTGCACCTTCGCCACCGCCGCCATCCTGCTCGACTCCGGGGCCGCGTAGGCCGCCGAACGCGCGGTCTCCACCAGGACATGGAGATCCGCCATCCGGTGCTTCAGCGCCTGGAAACCGCCGATCGGCCTGCCGAACTGGTGCCGCTGCTTGCTGTACTCGACGGTCAGTTCGAACGCCCGCGCCGCCGCGCCTGCCTGTTCCGCTGCCAGGACGGCGCACGCGAGATCGCGTAACGTGGTGAGATCGACCGAGCCGATCAGCCGGGCCGGTGTGCCGTCGAAGGTCAACCGGGCCAGCCGCCGGGTCTCGTCCATCGCCGGCGTCCGTACACGTTGGGCATCGGAGACCTCGTACAGCGAGGTCCCGGCGAGCACCAGCAGGATTTCGGCTTCGTCACCGTGAAGGACGTAATGCGCCTCACCCTCCACAGTGGACTGGGACGCCCGGCAAGCCGGCGTGTCCCATCGGCCTTCCGCCGACGTCCATGCCACGGCGCCGACGACACCTTCCGCGAGCCGGGGAAGGAGCCGTTCGCAGGCCTCCTCGTTGCCGGTGGCCAGCAGGGCGTGCACCGCGAGCACGGCTGAGCCGAGGAACGGGACATCCGCCAGCACACGGCCGAGTTCCTCGGCGACGACCTGTAACTCGGTCGTCCCGGCTCCGAGGCCTCCGAACCGTTCGGGAACGGCCAACGCCGCCACACCGATCTGCTCGCACAATTCCGGCCAAGGATCCGCTTCCCGGTCCAACAGCTTCCGGACGCTGTCCCGCAGCGCGTCCTGCTCGCTGGTGAACGTCATGACAGTACCCGCTCCCGGTGGAACCTCGGCGTACCCCAAGCGCCGACGAGCGCACGGACCCGCGTCAACCGCAGGCCGAGCGCGTGTTCGGCGGTGTAGCCGATCGCGCCGTGGACCTGCAGCCCGGTCCGGGCGGCGAGATGCGCCGCGTCGCCACACGCCACCTTGGCGGCGGACACGTCGCGGCGGTCCAGGGTGACGGCCGCGCCGAACAGCAGTGGCTCGGCCAGCGCGAGACCGGTCGCGACATCGGCGAGCAGATGCTTGACAGCCTGATACCCGCCGATCTCCCGTCCATACTGCTTGCGTTGCGCGGCATACGCGACAGCCGTGTCGAGCAGCCACCGGCCCGCGCCGAGCAACTGCGCGGCGGTGGCAAGGCAGCCCAGTTCGAACGCGCGGTCCGCGTCGATCGCGCTGCCGAGATCGTCGCCCGTCCTCGGCGGGAACAGTCGCCGTGATCCGTCCACAGAGGACAAGAGGTCGCCGGGAGTGAAGGCGCGAAGCCTGCCGTTCTCGACCGCGATCCGCGCATCGGCGACGTCGGAATCCAAGGCATAGGGCACGTGTGGCGCGAACGCCACCGACGCCAGCGTCTCCCCGGACGACACCGACGACAGCAACTCGTCGTCCAGCAACGACGGCAGCACCGCGACGGTGTCGGTCCACGGACCGGGAACGCAATGATAGCCCAGCCGCTCGAACCCCACGGCCAGATCGACCGGCGAGGCGCCGAGCCCGTCGTACCGCTCGGGAACCGCCAGCGCGGTCACCCCGAGTTCCGCGAGCCGCCGCCAGATCTTGAGTCCCGGGCCGTGATCCGCGGCCGCCCAAGAACGGTTGGCCGCGTCGGTGTCCACACCGGACAACAGATCGTGCAGGCTTCGCGAGAACTGTTCCTGCTCACCGGAAAGCGCGAACCTCATCGAGCCCCCTTCGGCAGGCCGAGCAGCCGCTCGGCGACAATGGACCGCTGGATCTGGTCGGTCCCGCCGTAGATCGGGCCCGCCAGCGAGAACAGCCAGCCGTCACTCCACCGGCCGCGTAGTTCGGCGTCCGGGCCGAGGACGTCGAGTGCCGTCTCGTGCAGTGCGACGTCGAGATGGGACCAGAAGAGCTTGTTCACACTCGATTCCGACCCGAGCTCGGCGCCTGCGGACAGCCGGGTGACCGTGCCGAGGGTGTACAGCTGGTAGGCACGCGCGCCGATCCACGCGTCGGCGACCCGGTCCGCCGTCTGCGCCGGACGTCCGGCGTCCGTCCACAACGAGACCAGCCTGTCGGCCGCGGCAAGGAATCTCCCGGGACTGCGCAAGGAGAGGCCGCGTTCGTTGTTCGCCGTCGTCATCGCGACACGCCAGCCTTCGCCAGGAGTGCCGATCACGTCCTCGTCGGGCACGAAGACGTCGTCGAAGAAGATCTCCGCGAAACCGGGTTCGCCGTCCAGCTGAGGGATCGGCCGGACGGTGACCCCGTCGGCACGCAGATCCACCATCAGGTAAGTGAGACCCTTGTGCCGCACCGAATCCGGATCACTGCGGAACAGGCCGAACGCGCGATCGGCGAACGTCGCCCGCGAGCTCCACGTCTTCTGCCCGCTGACCCGCCAGCCGCCGTCGCATCGGGTCGCGGTGCTCCGGAGGGCGGCGATGTCGCTGCCGGCCTCGGGTTCCGACCACGCCTGGGCCCAGACCTCTTCCGAACGCGCCATCTTGGGCAAGACGCGGCGCTGTTGTTCTTCCGTGCCATGGGAGAACAACGTGGGCGCGAGCATGAAGATACCGTTCTGGTTGACCCGCGACGGCGCACCCGCCGCGTAGTACTCCTCCTCGAACAGGACCCATTCCAGCAGGCTCGCGTCCCGGCCGCCGTACTCGCGTGGCCACGAGACCACCGACCACCGGGCGTCGGTCAGCTTCGCCTCCCAGTCGCGGTGCTGGGCGAAGCCTTCCACGGTATCGAACGACTTCAGCGGCTCGGCTGGAACATGCTCGGCGAGCCAGGAGCGTGCTTCGTCACGGAAGGCGAGCGTGTGCCTGTCGAGGTCGAGGTCCATCACGAACTCGCGTCCCGCATCGAGCGCGCGTCCTGCCCGCCAAGGGAATCCCCGCCGGACACTTCGGCGTTGTGCGCGTGCGCGAAGTGGTGCAAGCCGAATACGGAGTCCATTCCGGACCGGAGACCCATCAGGTCTTCGGCCTGGTTGACCGCCTTCTTCGCCAGCGCCAAGCCCATCCGCGGCATCACCGCGATCTTCTCTGCCAGCGCCATCGTCTCGGTTTCGAGGTCGGCACGCGGGACGACGCGGTTGAGCATGCCCCATTCCTTGGCCTGCCGGGCGGTGAAACGCTCACCGGTGAACAGCACCTCCTTGGCCGCACGCGGACCGAGCACCCACGGATGCGCGAAGTACTCGACACCAGGAATTCCCATACGTACCACCGGATCGGCGAAGAACGCGTCGTCGGAGGCGACGATCAGGTCGCATACCCACGCCAGCATCAGCGCGCCCGCGATGCACGCGCCCTGCACACTCGCGATGGTCGGCTTCGGGATTTCCCGCCACCGACGGCACATGCCGAGGTAGACCTCCGATTCGCGGGCGAACCGCTGATCGCCGCCCTCGGTGCCGACGTGATCCCACCACAGCACCGCCTTGCGCTCGAACGAGACGTCCACGTCGCGTTCCGGCGTCCCGATGTCGTGCCCGGCGGAGAAATGCTTACCCGCCCCGGCCAGCACGATCACCTTGACCTCGGGATCGTCCACCGCACGGGTGAACGCCGCGTCGAGCGCGTACGTCATCGCCGAGTTCTGCGCGTTCCGGTACTCCGGCCGGTTCATCGTGACGACGGCCACCGGCCCGCGCCGCTCGTACTCGACGGTCATCCGTTCTCCTCCCGCAACACGCGTTTCAGTACTTTCCCCGACAGATTCCGCGGCAGTTCCGCCACGAAGTCGACAAAGCGAGGAAGTTTGTAGTTGGCCAGTTCGCCCTCGCAGTGCGTCAGGACGTCCTCAGTGGACAATTCGGCTCCGGCACGCGGGACGACGAAAGCCTTGCCGACCTCGCCGAGCCGATGGTCCGGCACGCCGACGACGGCGGACTCCGCGACGCCGTCCAGCCTGCTGAGCACCTGCTCGATTTCAGCCGGGTAGACGTTGAACCCACCGCAGACGTACATGTCCTTGATGCGGTCGACGATCTTCAGATAGCCGTTTTCGTTCGACTCGCCGACGTCGCCGGTGTGCAGCCACCCGTCGGCGTCGACGGCCTTCGCGGTGGCTTCCGGATCGTCGAGATAACCCAGCATCACGTTCGGCCCACGCAGCAGGACCTCGTCGTGCTCGCCGAGTCTCACTTCGAACCCCGCCGTCGCGCGGCCGGTGTAGTTCGCCACCAGTTTCGCGTCGTCGCCGGGACGGGACATCGTCGCGACGACGGCTTCAGTGAGCCCGTACGCGGTGAGCACGGTGTCGAAGCTCAGTTCCGTCCGCATCCGTTCGACGAGGGTGACCGGCACGGTGGCGGCCCCGGTGACGGCGAGCCGCAGGCTGGAGAGGTCATGATTCGCGCGTTCGGGTGCGTCCAGCAGCACCTGGTGGATCGTCGGCGCGCCCGGCAATACGGTGACGCGCTCGGTTTCGATGAGCCGCAAGGTTTCGCGGACGTCGAAGGTGCGCTGCGGAATGATCGTCGCGCCACGCAGCACGGCGGCGACGATCCCCGCCTTATAGCCGAAACTGTGGAAAAACGGATTGATTACGAGGTATCGGTCGCGCTCGCTCAGGTCACCGCAGTCCGCCCAGGCCCCGGCGACGCTCAAGGTCTGCCGATGACTGCTCATCGCGCCCTTGCTGCGGCCGGTGGTCCCCGAGGTGAACAGGATGTCGCTGACCCCGCCGGGCTCGGCGGGACTGGCGAACTCGCCGTCGAAGCCGGCGAGCACGTCCCATTCCGCCACGCCGTCGACCGGTGTCTCGACACCTTCGACGGGGATCCGCAGGACGGTGCCGGGGCGGGCGTCGCCGAGGTCGGCCAGCCTGTCCGTGCCGAGGAACGTGCCGGTGATCGCGAGCGCGGAAACCCCCGCGCGGCCGAGGATGTCGATGGTCTCGCGGGCGGTGAAGCGGGTGTTGACCGGGATCAGCGTCGCACCGGCGTAGAGCGCGCCGAGTCCGGCGACGACCCAGTGCCAGGTGTTGGGGGCGCAGATCGCGACGCGCTCGTGACCCTCGAAGAAGTGGGCGGCCTGCCGCACCCGGTACGCGAGTTCGGCATAGGTGAACCGGATGTCGCCGTCGACGAGTGCTTCTCGTCCGGCGAAGCGTTCCGCGGCCCGGTCGAGCGCCGCCGGGATGGTCCCTTCGGACATCGAGCCTCCCTAGTTCACGCCAGCCTGCGCGCGACCGCGATCGTGTCGCCAGGGCGCGTTCGGCCCGCGATCCCACCCTTCGAGGAAAGCGCCCTGCCGGCCCGATGACGGGGCCTGCCGGCCGGGACGCACGCTCTCCTCCCTAGCAAGTGCTTGGTAGGGTAGCCTACGCAGCAGGCTCTGGTTTGGCTAGAGGAGGCGTGCGTGACAGAGGACGGCTTTCGCGATCGTGTGCGCACCTGGCTGGCGGAAAACCTGCCGCCGGAACTGCGCGGCTTGGGCGGTCCGGGGCGGGAGCACGAGGCCTTCGACGAGCGGGTCGAATGGGAACGGCGGCTCGCGACGGCGGGCTGGACGTGCGTCGGCTGGCCGGTCGAGCACGGCGGTCAGGGTGCGACACTCGAACAACAGGTGGTCTTCCACGAGGAGTACGCGCGGGCGGGAGCACCGGCGCGGGTGAGTCACCTTGCGCAGGAACTCCTCGGCCCGACCCTGATCGCTTTCGGTACCCCGGAACAGCGACGGAGGTTCTTGCCGCCGATCGTGGCCGTCGAGGAACTGTGGTGCCAGGGCTATTCCGAGCCCGGCGCCGGTTCCGACCTCGCCGCGGTGTCGACCACCGCGACCCTCGAGGGCGACGAGTGGGTGCTGCGGGGACAGAAGGTCTGGACGTCGCTCGCGCATGTGGCCGACTGGTGTTTCGTCCTCGCCAGGACCGAGCCGGGTTCGAAACGCCACAAAGGATTGTCCTATTTGCTCGTTCCGATGCGGCAACCCGGCGTCGAGGTACGCCCGATCCAGCAGCTCACCGGGACGTCCGAATTCAACGAGGTCTTCTTTGATGGCGCTCGCACCGCGAAGGACCTGGTGGTCGGCGATCCCGGAGACGGCTGGCGGGTCGCCATGGGCACCTTGGCCTTCGAACGGGGTGTCGCGACGCTCGGCCAACAGGTCGGCTTCCGCCGGGAACTCGAAGAACTCACCAGGATCGCCCCGGACGACCCGGTCGTCGCCGAGCGGATCGACCGGGCCTGGGTCGGCCTGGAAGTGATGCGGGTCCACGCGATCCGCACCCTCGGCGACTCCTCACCCGGCGTGGCGGAAGTGTCCAAACTGGTCTGGGCGAACTGGCATCGCGACCTGGGAGAACTCGCGATGCTCGTTCGCGGCGCACGCGGAATGCTCGCCGAGGACGGGCTCGACGCCTGGCAGCGGCTCTTCCTCTTCACCCGCGCGGACACGATCTACGGCGGCTCCAACGAAATCCAGCGCAACGTCATCGCCGAGCGGGTGCTCGGGCTTCCCCGGGAGGTACGACCGTGATTCCGGTTCCGAAATACCCTGAAGGCGCGAACCTGCTGCGGGACAAGGTGGTCGTGGTGACGGCGGCGGCAGGCACCGGGATCGGTTCCGCGGTGGCGAAACGCGCCAAGGAGGAAGGTGCCCGTGTCGTGATCAGCGACTGGCACGAGCGACGGCTGGGGGAGAAGGCCGCCGAACTCGGCGACGTCCACGCGATCCCTTGTGACGTCACCCAAGAGGGGCAGGTGCGGGCGCTCATCGATGGGGCCGCCGCGCACTACGGCCGCGTCGACGTCCTCATCAACAACGCCGGACTCGGCGGCACGAGGTCCATAGTGGACATGACCGACGACGAGTGGTCACGAGTACTCGACGTCACCCTCAACGGAACGTTCCGCGCGACGAGAGCCGCGGTGAACCGGTTCATCGAGCAGGGCGACGGCGGCGTGATCGTCAACAACGCCTCGGTGATCGGCTGGCGTGCGCAAGCCGGGCAGGCGCATTACGCGGCGGCGAAGGCGGGTGTCATGGCACTCACCCGGTGTGCGGCCGTCGACGTCGCCGAATACGGCATCCGGGTCAACGCCGTCGCGCCGAGCCTGGCGATGCATCCCTTCCTCGCCAAGGTCACCAGCGAGGAATTGCTGACCGAACTCACCGCGCGCGAGGTCTCGGGGAGGGCGGCGGAACCCTGGGAAGTGGCGAATGTGATGGTGTTCCTCGCCAGTGAGTACTCCTCGTACCTCACCGGCGAGGTCGTGTCCGTGAGTTCCCAGCATGCGTGAGGTTCCGATGAAGTCCAGCCCAGGCTCCCGCCGAGCCGAACTGCTCGGCCTGGCGGCGAAGCTGTTCGCCGAACGTGGTTACGTCTCCACCACCGTGCGGGACATCGCGGACGCGGCCGGAATCCTTTCGGGCAGCCTTTACCACCATTTCGACTCGAAGGAGTCGATGGCCGACGAGATCCTCACCGGATTCCTCGACGAACTGTTCGGCGCCTACGCGGAAATCGTCGGCGAGGGAAGAGGTCCGAGGGAAACACTCGAAGCCGTCGTCGTGGCGTCGTTCGAATCGATTCACCGACGGCCGGCCGAGGTCGCGATCTACCAGTCCGAAGCGAAGCATCTGATGCAGTTGCCGCGCTTCGGCTACCTCAACGACCGCAACACCGAATTCCGCAAACTGTGGAACGGGATCCTCACCGACGGCATCGCGGCAGGCGTGTTCCGCGAGGACCTCGACGTCGAACTCACCTACCGGTTCATCCGCGACACCGTCTGGGTCGCGGTGCGCTGGTACAACCCCGACGGCACGCTGAGCGCGGACGACGTCGCGCAGCAGTACCTCGGGATCCTTTTGGACGGCATCGCGACGAAGACAAGGAGGCGACGTGGTTGCGTCGATGAGCCCTCGGCGGGAAAACGTGCCTCGGGCTGAAGCCTATGTCTTGGACGCGGTCCGGACCCCGGTCGGGAAACGCGGGGGCGCGCTCAGCGGCGTCCACTCCGCCGACCTCGGCGCACACGTCATCCAAGCCGTCGTCGAACGATCCGGCGTTGAAGCCGACCTGGTCGAGGACGTCATCCTCGGCTGCACCGACACCCTCGGGCCGCAGTCCGGGAACATCGCGCGGACAGCGTGGCTCGCCGCCGGATACGGCCATCACGTGCCGGGGGTGACGGTCGACCGGCAGTGCGGTTCGAGCCAGCAGGCCGTGCATTTCGCCGCGCAGGCGGTCCTTTCGGGAACAATGGACCTCGTCCTCGCCGGCGGCGTGCAGAACATGAGCGCCATCCCGATCAGCGCGGCCATGCTGGCCGGGCGTGAATACGGCTTCAAAGATCCGTTTTCCGGGTCGATAGGCTGGCAGGAGCGCTACAGCAGCGTCGAGGTCTCACAGTTCCGCAGTGCCGACATGATCGCCGAACACTGGGATCTGACCCGGGAAGCGATGGAGGAGTACGCCTTCCGCAGTCATCAGCGCGCGATCGCGGCCATCGACGAAGGCAGGTTCGCCGCAGAGATCGCGCCGTTCGCCGGTGCCGGCCTGGACGAGGGGCCCAGGCGGGACACCAGTCTCGAACGGATGGCCGGGCTGAAGCCGCTGAGCGAGGGGTCCCGCATCACCGCGGCCGTCGCCAGCCAGATCTCGGATGGCGCGAGCGCGACGCTCATCGCGTCCGAGAAGTTCGTCGAGGAGCACGGCCTCACGCCGCGTGCCCGGATCCACCACCTGTCGGTGCGTGCCGCCGATCCGGTGTGGATGCTG
The DNA here is from genome assembly GCF_040682875.1 of Amycolatopsis sp. NPDC051071. NCBI lineage: Bacteria > Bacillati > Actinomycetota > Actinomycetes > Pseudonocardiales > Pseudonocardiaceae > Amycolatopsis > Amycolatopsis sp. NPDC051071. The sequence continues at coordinate 11,376 of NZ_JBFBBY010000135.1, forward strand.
ACCGGGCCGATCCCGGCGACCGCGCACGCACTGCGGAAAACCGGGCTGAGTATCGAAGACATCGACCTGTTCGAGGTGAACGAGGCGTTCGCGAGCGTTGTACTGGCGTGGATCGAGGAGACGGGCGCCGATCCGGACCGCGTCAACGTCAACGGTGGCGGGATCGCACTCGGTCACCCCATCGGCGCGACCGGCACGAAGCTGTTCGCGACCCTGCTGCACGAACTCGAGCGGCGGGGCGGGCGGTACGGGCTGCAGACGATGTGCGAAGGCGGCGGGACGGCGAACGTCACGATCATCGAGCGCCTCTGAACCGCAACTAGAGGACTACTCGCGGCGTGATCCGGCGCCCTCGCGTGCCACGAACGTCCCGCGAACCGGGCTCGCTGCCAGGGCGAAGCCGTAACTCGCGTGCTCAAACTCGTAACTCGCGTGCTTGAGCACGTAACTCGCGTGCCTGGATGTCGCACTCGGTGTGCGGGGTCTGAGCACGCGAGTTACGCCTTCAAGCACGCGAGTTGCGCCTTCAAGCACGCGAGTTGCGTCTTTAGGCACGCGAGTTCCGGCTTTAAGCACGCGAGTGCGGTGCCGCGCCAGCCCCCGGGTCATCTCGCCCGAAGGTGTCACCTTGCCTTACCCCTCGATATCGGGTCGGGCTCCCGGCGTCCCCAGGGGTGGCGGTGGGTGCGGAGGCCCAGCAACCCACCGCCACCTGAGGGACCGCGGCCGCCGCGCGCGGCCCCGGCCCGGTCGCGAACCCGGGTCACCCGGCGGGTACGCGAGCCCAGGGCATCTCTCCTTGTGCGGGTACGGCCGCGGTCGGGGTGTCGGACAGGAAGTCCCGCTCGAACGGGGCCAGGATGTCCTCCCCGATCGGCGTCGACTCCGCGACGGAGGCGGCGAACGACGGCTCGGCAGCGGCAGCGGCAGGGAAGACCGGCTCGGGTACCGGCAGCCGCCGGTCGAGTTCGGCGGTCCAGTGGATCATCGCCTTCGGCCGGTCCCAGCCCGCCGCGCCGATGAGCCTGCCGTCCCGGACGAATCCGGTGACGCCGTCGGAAAGTTCGATCGTGTCCTTGCCGAGCGACGGCATGCCGACGGTCTGCAGCCGCGCGTCGTAGAGCGACGACCAGGCGCGGGGAAGCGGGGTGTACGGCCGCGCGTTGCCCCGGCCCAGCATCAGGCTTTCCGCCGCCGCGCGCCCGGATTCGACGCCGTTCATCCAGTGCTCGACCCGCCGCGGGGTCTCGTCGATCCGCAGATTCGGCCATTTCGCGATGTCGCCGGCGACCACGACGTCTTCCGCCCCGACGGCGAAGAGCGTCGATTCGCACAGGACACCGTCGTCGATGGTCAGTTCCGAACCACGCAGCCAGTCCACGGCCGGCACACTGCCGATCGACAGCACCACGCAGCTGGCCACCAGGAACTGGTTGTTGGTCAGGTGCAGCCCGACCGTCTCCTTGGTGCTGATCCAGTTCCGCACCTCGGTGTTCATCGCCAGCTTCGCGCGGTGGTGCTGGTGTTCCTTGGTCAACGCCGACGCGATCCGCTCCCCGAAGCGGTGCAACGGCGCCTTCGCGTGGCCGATGAGGGTGACGTCGCGGCCCAGGTACCGCATCGACGCGGCGAACTCGTTCCCGATCAGGCCGCTGCCGATGACCACGACGGATTTGTTGCTGTTCCCCAGCGCCCGCCGCACGGCCAGCGAATCCTCCACGGTACGCAGCACCCGGACCCGGGGGTCGTGGCGCGGTGAGCCGGGGAGATGGCGCGGATAACCGCCGGTAGCGACGATGAGGCCGTCGTACCAAAGGGATTCCCCACCCGGCAGATGCACCGTGCGCTCCTTGGTGTCGAGCCAGGTCGCACGCGTGCCGAGCCGCCAGTGGACGTCCAGATCGGTGTACGGCTCCAAGCTTGCCGCCGCCGGTTTCACACTGCCGGTGATGAGTTCCTTCGACACCATCGGCCGGTGATACGGTTTTCGTGGCTCGTCGCCGACCAGCACGATTTCGCCGTCGAAACCGAGTTCCCGCAAGCGTTCCGCGGAGCGGAGCCCGGCGACGCCGGCTCCGACGATGACGATCCGATCTCCGTCACTCATCGTCGTGCGCTCCTTCTCCCTTGACTCTGATGGCTTGCTTCGGGCAGAGCCGGGCGGCGGAAATGGCCTGGTCCAAGCCGTCCCGGTCGACCATCCGGCGGATGCGGAGCTTGCCGTCCGGTCCGATCTTGAACGTCGCGGGTGCCTCCATCTCGCAGAAGCCGAAGATTTCGCACCGTTCGTTGTCGACGCTCACGCGAGTGCCGCGCCGTACGCTTCCGAAGATCATGTTTTTTCTCCAAGTCCTTTCGCGGCCGTCAGACCAGTTCCTCGACCAGGCCCATCCGTTCCAGGAACCGGGTGGGCATGAACCGGAGCACGGTCAGCAGGACGGCGGGGACCAGCAGGGTGATCCCGCCGAACCACAGGAGTCCGAGGTGCCCGTTGGCCATGGCACCGAAGAACGCATGCAGTGCCGTGATCGCGACGGCCGGGTAGGCGAGCCGATGGATCCACAGGAAGCGCCGGTAGGAACTGAACCGGTGGATACCGCCGGTCAGCGCGACGGCGAGCATGACCTCGAGCCCGAGGACGCCGAGTTCGTGCCGCGCCAAAGTGCCCGGCAGCAGCGGGATCGAGATCTGCGCCAGGGTGAAACCGTCGGGCAGGAACAGGAAAGACATCGCGTGTACGACACCGAAGGACAGCGTCACGATGCCGAGCACCATATGCGAGTTCCGCAGTGCCTTCCGGCCGGTCAGCGACTTGATCCACCCGGTCGCCGTGAACACCCCCCAGCACAGGGTGAGGCACATGAAACCGTACGAGATCCGGGCGGACGTCTGAGCCATGCCCTTGATACCGGGGTCCGTATCCGACTTCTGGGTCAGGACGATCACCACCTCGGACCAGTGGTCATACATTGATCTCTCCTGGTGCGCTGGGAACCAGTTCTGGTTCGGCTCCGGCCGCGCGTTCGCGGGTCCGGGTGTTCTTGGCGCGCAGGGTCCGGAGGCCGAGGAACAAACCGCCGCCGAGCGCCACCGCCAGCAGCAGCCCGAGGCTGAACTCGCCGAAGCCGACGTCCATCGCGGAGGTGGCCGAGTTCGACTGTGGCACCGGCGCTTCCGGCATCAGTGACTGGTCGACGACGCCGGTGCTCTCCAGCAACGTCATATGCCGCAGCACCGCCTGGTTGGCCGTGGTGGCGTAGTCGCGTACGACGTCGTTGCGTGTACCGGCCCTGACCTGCGCGATGATGGGGAACAGGACACCGTGCGCGAACCGGAGCCGGTTGGCGAAAATCCGGTCGAACTCGCTGTCGTCGCGGGCGGTCTTCATCTCGCCCAGCCACGCGGACTGCTGATCCGACGGCTCACTCGGCAAGGCGATGCCGAACCGGTCGGCGATCGCGTGCGTCGCGGTGTCGAGCCTGCCGTGGTCGATCATCAGTGTCCGGCCGACTTCGCGGATCCGCTTGCTCTTCCCGCGTTCCTGCGCCCACATCCCGGCCGGCATTTCCCACAGCCCGGCCAGTTTGACGTTGATGATGAGGTTCTTGTCGGCCGCGGAGAGGTCTTGCGCGTGCGCGTCGTCGACCGGCCCGAGCAGGGACACCGCGGTCATCGTCAGCAGGACGAGCAGCAGACGGGAAATTCGGGTCATGGCCGGGCCGGTGGTTTCACCGGAAAGGTCAGATGCCGAGGTCATCGGCCTGCCAGGTGTCTGCGGTGAGCAGGACTTTCGTGCCGTCCGGTTTGACCGGGAACCACGCGTCGTCGACACCCTGCCCGGAGGTGTTGCCGGGCATCGCGTCCTTCGCGTTGCGGTAAAGCGGCCAGCCCGCGAGGGTCACCTGCTCGGTGCCGTCGGCCCTGGCCACGGTCCCGACGAGGGCGCGGTCGATCCCCGTCACCACCAGATCGCTGTCGGCCTTGGCGGGAATCCAGGTTCGCGCGCAGGTTTCCACGCAGTTCGACTTCGGTGGGTTGACCGTGTCCTTGTCGTAGCGGTAAAGCGTGAATCCCTTGGTGTCGGTGACGATCGGTCCGAGGTCGAACAGGATCGCCGCCGTCAAACCGGGAGCGGCTTCGGCCGCGGGATCGGGCATGCCCGGGATCCGCGCCACGCCGGCGGCGGGGGCCGCGCCGGGAGTGCCGTTCGGTCCCGCGGTACCGGTGGTGCAGGCCGCGGTCATGGCGAGCGCGGCCAACGTGACGGCCAGAGGTATGACCGAGCGTGACACGGGGTTCACGGAAATCCTCCTGTCGGGGCCAGAGGAGAACGCCGTCGCCGCGGGGCGACGGCGTGGAGGCGCGTTCAAGTCCACTATGGACACTGGTGATCCACAGTGGATTCGGCGGTGCGGGGGACAGCGCCGGGTCGGGGGCCTTCGGTAGGGGATACGGTCACGAGTCGGGAACGGTTCAAAAAACTTTCACTCGCGCCAGAACCGGGACAGACCAGTTTTGGTACTGGACTTATCGCCCCTGAGCGCACAAAGATGTGCCGCGTGGGACGCCACTCTCGGATACTGCAGCCAATAGTCGATCATGAACCCGCGTCGAACGGGCATGACGACCTCATCAGGGCGTTGTACCAGGAGTTCGGATCCAGTCTGATGGCGTTCGTGCTGAAACTGACCGGTCACGATCGCCAGTGGGCCGAGGACGTGGTCCAGGAGACGCTCATCAAGGCGTGGCGCAACGCCGGCAAGCTCGACCGGCAGCCGGAAATGCTGCGTGCCTGGCTCTTCACTGTCGCCAGGCGCATCGTCATCGACGGCTGGCGTAGCCGGAGTGCCCGCCCACAGGAAGTGGAGGAACTCGAATCGGATTCGATCGGCGTGCCGGACGAGTCGGAGAAAACGCTCGCGGCCATGATCGTTTATGAGGCTCTGCGGAATCTTTCCCCGGAGCAACGTGAAGCCGTCCAACAGACGTACCTGCGTGATCGCACCGTGAACGAGGTCGCGGCGACGCTGGGAGTCCCGCCGGGTACGGTGAAATCGCGGATCCACCACGCCGTGCGCGCGCTGCGCAGGGCGCTGCAGGAGCGGGGGTGAGCGAGATGTCCGGAGCGCCGCACACGGATATCGCCGCCTATGTCCTCGGCGTCCTCGGCGAGGAGGATCATGCCAGGTTCGAGGCGCACCTGCTGGAATGTCCCGAGTGCCAGGTCGAGCTGGTGGAGATGTACCACCTGCCCGACATCCTGGACATGGTCAAGAAGAGCTGGCCGGACCCGCCTGTGAAGGGGCCGGGGCCGCGTGTGCTGCGGATGCTGCTCGCGGACGCCGCCAAGACCGGCCGCCGCCGCAAGGTCATCCGGCTCGCGACGGCCGCCGCCGTACTCGTGCTCGTCGTCGGCGGACCGCTCACCGTGCTGTCGCTCGCCGACCGTGAGCCGGTCATCACGCAGGCCGCGCCCACCACCGTCGTCACGTCGGCGTCACCGTCCGCACCAAGGGAAACCGGTCCGGACGGTGGCGCCGCCCCGTTCGGCTGGTCCGAAGCGGGCAACGCGGTCGCCGCCGAGGTCACCGTGCAGGAGAAGGAGTGGGGCAGCGCGGTCGAACTCGAACTGCGCGGCCTCACCGGCCCGATGACCTGCCAGCTCTTCGCCTACTCCCGCGGCGGAGAGGCCTACGTTGTCAACGGCTGGGGTGTGCCGGCCAAGGGCTACGGCGTTCCCGGCTCGCCGGACCCGCTCGTCGTCATCGGTACGACGGCGCTGAAGAAGGCCGACATCGAGCGTTTCGAGGTCCACAAGCAGGACGGCACCGTCCTGGCGACCGTGCGGCGATAGTTTATAACGGAAAGATAACGGCGAGATCGCTTTTTGAACCGGTTCCCGGCTGGAACCGTATTTCTCAGTAGCCGGATCTTCCTCGGCGGGCGAACAGAAGGTTCGCCGCGAATTCGGTGACCCCGTATTCGACAATGCGTAGCTCATGCCTGGGTACGAATGGTGTTCGCGTGCCCGGAAACGAATGAGGTGAGCAAGTCAATGGCACGAAATCAAGGGCGCCATCGTATCGCCCGCAGGACCAAGGTCGCGACCGCGTTGCTGGGCCTGTCGATCGCGGTCGGTGGCCTCGTGGTGGCCACCACGACCGGCGACTCCGACAGTGCCTCCGCGGACGAGGTGGACAAGTCGCAGTTCGTGGACATCACCAAGGTCCAGCCGAACGTCGACAAGCCGCGGCCGGGTGACAACGCGTCCACGGGCTCGTTCACCGTCGACTGCGGCAAGAACGAGAACGGGCACTTCAATCCCGACAACTTCATCGCGCAGCCCGGCATCCGCAACGGTGCCCAGCATCTGCACGACTACGTCGGAAACCTTTCCACGAACGCGGACTCGAACAACAACAGCCTGCTGGGTGCCGGGACGACCTGCGAGAACGGTGACGAGTCGACGTACTTCTGGCCGGTGGTGCGGATCGACACCGAGGAGGAGGGAGAAGAGCAGCAGGACAACCAGAACCAGAACCAGGATCAGCGGCAGGGTGGCCGGGACCAGAACCGTGCCGATAACCGGAACCAGCGGCAGAACCAGAACAACCAGAATCAGAAGAACCAGCAGGGTCAGGCTCAGCTGGAGGAGCCGAACGCCGCCAACGAACTCGCCGGTAACGACGGCGAGATCCAGCGGCCCGCGACCGTCGACCTCACCTTCAAGGGTAACGCCAAGGAGAAGGTGAAGGAGATGCCGAAGTTCCTCCGGATCCTTTACGGTGACGCGAAAGTCACCGCGAACGGTCCCGCCAACGCGCGGGAAAGCTGGACTTGCACCGGCTTCGAGGACCGGGTGATCAAGAAGTACCCGATCTGTCCCGAAGGCAGTGACGTCAAGCGGGTGCATACCTTCCCAAGCTGCCTCGATGGTAACAACATCGACAGCGAGAACCACCGTGATCACATCAAGTACCCCGACGAGAACGGCGAATGCGCGAACGGCCTGACCGCCGTTCCGGAGCTCACCGTCTCGCTGACCTACAAGATCCCCCGGGAGATCCAGGTCAACGGTCAGTACAAAGTGGATTCGTTCCCCGAGGAGGAGCACAACCCCTTCTCCGATCACGACGATTTCGCGAACGTGATGTCGAACCAGATCATGAATCGTCTCGTCGATTGCGTCAACGAGGGACGCAAGTGCCGCGAATGAATCGACGAGCACTTGGCCTGCCTGCAATGTGCCTGTGGAATCACATTAAATAGGCTCGAACAGGTGACAAAAGCACCCTGTCGGGGTTATCGTTTGAGTCAGAACAGCGAACGAAGTTCACAACTCCACTCAGAGATTCCCCGAAAATTATCGGGTCGTAGTCGTCCTCGGCTCACTCCGACGGCCGGGGCAGTTCAACGGAAGCGAGAACCGGCGAACAGGAAGGAAAATACTCCGGCCCGGCGGGTCCCCCCTTACACCTCACCCACCCGCCGGGCCGGCCCTCACTCGACAGATCGACACAACTCAAGAACGCTCCGCAAGCGTTTACCCGCCCTGCCGTCGAGCTTCCCGAGGGAAGCTCGACGGCAGGGCTCTTTTCGGTAGGTTGGCGCCATGGGTGAGCAGAAGGACCGCATGCTGCGCGGCGAGCTGTACCGGGACAACGACCCCGAGCTGGTCGCGGATCGCCGGCGCGCACAAGGACTCGTCGACCGGTTCAACGGCACGGGTGCGGACGAGACCGGTGAGCGGGACACGATCCTGCGTGCACTGCTGGGGAAACTCGGCGAGGACTCCTGGATCATGCCGAGGTTCCAATGCGACTACGGCTACCTCATCGAGATCGGCGCCAACAGCTTCCTCAACTACGACGCCATCCTGCTCGACTGCGCCCCGATCAAGATCGGCTCGGACTGCTCGATCGGCCCGCGCTGTCAGCTGCTCACCGCACTGCATCCGATGGAGGACCACGAACTGCGGCGGCAGCGCTGGGAATCGGCCGCGCCGATCACCATCGGGAACAACGTCTGGTTCGGCGGCGGCGTCATCGTATGCGCCGGGGTCACGGTCGGGGACGACACCGTGGTGGGTGCGGGCAGCGTCGTCACGCGGGACCTGCCGTCGAAGGTGTTCGCCGCGGGCAACCCGGCCCGCGTCATCCGAGAGCTCTGAGGCTCTTTTAGGTACCTACGGCGGCGCGTGAAGGACCCCTTCCCTCGGCTCAGCCGAAGAAACTCGACCTTCACACCTTCCCGAAGTACAGGAAGGCCCCCTTCCTTGCGCCTAGCGCAAGGAAGGGGGCCTTCATGTACTTCACGCGAGCAACGTCGCAGGTGACGTGTAAGTGCTTAAGAGCGGGTTCGTTCTAACGACC
>NZ_JBFBBY010000136.1:0-19285 GCF_040682875.1 Amycolatopsis sp. NPDC051071
CATAGGACGGTTTTCGTCCTATGGGGACCCCTTATGACACTTACGGAGCAACGGTTTCGCCCGTCACGGAACGCTGCGCCAGTTCGGCACCCCCAGAAAGATCAACCTCAGCCGCCGTTCGGCCGTGCGCACGATCTCGGCGTCACGCGAAGGCGCCTCGAGCAACTCCAGCACCGTCGTGAGCATGGTCGTCACGATCAGGTCGGCCAGCAGGTGCAGATCCTCGGTCGCCCATTCGCGGAGATTGTCGAACCGGGCGAGGTCGACGGCGAGTTCGCTGACGAACAGTTTGAGTTCGAAACCGATCGCCTGCCGGACCGGGCCGGTGCCGCCGTACCGCTCACGCGTCAGGAAATGGAAGTGGTCCTCGTGCGCGCGCACGTGTTCCCGCAGGATGCGCACCGACGTCTTGATCATGTCGTTGTACGCCGCCGGTTTGGTGCGCGCGGAGCGGATCATCGTGCGCAAAGTACGCATCGCCTCTTCCACCAGCGCGACACCCAGTTCGTCCATCGACGCGAAATGACGATAGAAAGCCGTCGGGACGATCCCGGCCTGCTTCGCCACCTCGCGCAGGCTCAGTCCGGAGAACCCGCGTTCCGCCACCAGGTCCAGTGCGGCGTCCAGCAGTGCCTGGCGCGTGCGTTGTTTGCGCTCCTGCCGGGAAACGGGCTCCGTTGTCACGACGGACAGCGTAATCGCCTCCGCGGTATCACCCACGTCACATCCACATCCCCTCGCGTTGACAAGCACGACCATCGCCACTTCACTGTTCAGTGTACAAGCGTTCACTGAATTCTGGAGATGTGATGACGGCACTGGTACCGCGCAGGGCCAGGCGGCTGGCCTCGCTGGCCGAGGCCCTGCTCACGCCCCACGGAATGGACCGCTACCTCGAACTCGTCGATCCGATGCTGGTCCGCCGCGAGATCCGCGGCCTGGTCACCGGCGTCCGGCGGCAGACACCCGACACGGTCACGCTGACGATCAAGCCGAGCCGGGCCTGGCGGGGACACGTCGCGGGCCAGTACGTGCGGGTGACCGTCGAGATCGACGGCGTCCGCCGGACCCGCTGCTACTCGCCGACCGGCTCGGAGCACGACGGATCACTGGAACTGACCATCAAGGCCGATCCGCAGGGCCTGGTCTCGCGCCACCTGAACCGCACCGTGACGATCGGTTCCGTACTCGGACTGTCCACTCCGGACGGTGAGTTCACGCTGCCTTCGCCGAGGCCGCGGCGGATCCTGCTGCTCAGCGGCGGGAGCGGGATCACCCCCGTGCTGTCGATGCTGCGCACGCTGGCGGACGAGAAGTACGAGGGCGAGCTCGCCTTCCTCCACTACTCGAACACCGCCGAGGACACGCTCTACCGCACCGAACTCGGTGACCTCGCCCGCCGCCTCCCCGGACTCCGGGTGATACACGCGTTCACTCACGCGAAAACCGGCGGCGACCTGCACGGATTCTTCTCGAAGGATCATCTCGCGGAGACCGCGCCCTGGTACCCCGACGCCGAGACCTTCCTGTGCGGTCCGAAGCCGCTGATGGATTCCGTCCGCGAGGCGTTCGAAGCCGACGGTCTGGGTGCACATCTGCACACCGAGGAGTTCACGCCACCGGCGCTGTCCTTCGACACCGAGAACGCCGAAGGACAGGTCCGGTTCGCGCGCAGCGGCCGCGAATTCGAGAACTCCGGGAAGCCGTTGCTGGAACAGGCCGAAGACGCGGGGCTGCGCCCGGAACACGGTTGCCGGATGGGCATCTGCTTCTCCTGCACGCAGATCAAGACCTCCGGTTGCGTGCGCAACGCCAAGACCGGCGAGACCTCCAGCGAAGAAAACGAAGAGATCCAGCTCTGCATCTCCGTCCCGGTCGGGAACGTCGAGATCAACGCTTAGAAAGGACCCCGGCATGACCGGCTTGCAGGACAAACTCACCGCCGCCCAGGTCGAGGAGTTCGGCCGCGAACTGGACGAGATCCGGCAGCGGATCGTCGCCGACCTCGGCCAGGTGGACGTCGACTACATCCACAACGTCATCAAGACCCAGCGCGCGCTGGAGGTCACCGGCCGCGGGCTGCTGTTCGCCGGCTTCTTCCCGCCCGCGTGGTTCGCCGGGGTCGCCGCGCTTTCGGTGGCGAAGATCCTCGACAACATGGAGATCGGCCACAACGTCATGCACGGCCAGTACGACTGGACGCGCGACCCGGCACTGAGCTCCCAGAAGTTCGAGTGGGACAACGTCGCCCCCGCCGAGAACTGGCGTCATTCGCACAACTACATGCATCACACCTACACCAACATCCTCGACAAGGACCGCGACATCGGTTACGGCGTCCTGCGGATGGACCCGGCGCAGAAATGGCATCCGTACTACCTCGGGAACCCGGTGTACGCCTTGGCGCTGGCGTTCATGTTCCAGTGGGGTGTGATGCTGCACGACCTCGAATTCGACCGCATCGTCAAGGGCGAGCGAAAATGGTCGGACAACAAAGAGGTCGGCCTGAAGATGCTCAAGAAGGCCGGTCGCCAGGTCGGCAAGGACTACGTGCTCTTCCCGCTGCTGACCGGTCCGCTCGCGCCGCTGACCTTCCTCGGCAACGCGACCGCGAACCTGACCCGCAACCTGTGGTCGTTCTCGATCATCTTCTGCGGGCACTTCCCCGCCGACGTCGAGAGTTTCACCGAGGAGGAGACCGAGAACGAGTCGCGGGGCCAGTGGTACCTGCGGCAGATCCTCGGCTCGGCGAACATCACCGGCGGCAAGCTGTTCCACGTGATGACCGGGAACCTCTCGCACCAGATCGAGCACCACCTGTTCCCGGACATCCCGGCGCGCCGCTACCCGGAGATCGCCGGCGAGGTGCGGGCGATCTGCGAGAAGTACGGCCTGCCGTACAACACCGGCCCGCTGGGCAAGCAGTTGTTGTCGGTGGCCAAGAAGATCGTGAAGCTGGCCATGCCATGGAACGGTGAACCCCGCACTCCCGCTACCGTGGAGAGCGACAAGACCCTTCGAGCGGCTTAAGGTGTCTGACATGGTCGGTCAGTTCGAAAGCACCAAGGACGTGGTCCAAGAGGTCACCGAGTCGGCGGCCACCCACATCGGCAACATCGCGACGATCATCACCGGCGCGATCCGGGACATCGCCCGCGAGACCGGCGACTGGCTGACGGACGTCATCGAGATGCGCGAGGCTTCCCAGCGGGCGCAGGCGGACGAGAACCAGAACCGCGAAGACTAGGGAAACCTGGATGGGCACGGGCGGGTGCGCCACGGCAGGCTGAAGCCGTGACCACCCGCCGCGCCGTACCCGCACGCGTCCTCGGCGCGCAGGTGAACCGCGCGTACTGGGCGGAGCTGGCGTGGGTGCTCATCGGCGCGCCGATGACGCTGGTGTTCGTCGCGCTCGTCGTCGTCGGGCTGGTCCTCGGGATCGGACTGAGCCTGCTGACCATCGGGCTGCCGGTGCTCATCGGCGTCCTGGCGGGCGCGCGGCTGATCGGCGCCGCGCAGATCGGACTGGCCCGTGTCCTGCTCGGGACGACGGTCACGCCGCCGCCGAGGCCCGAACTGCTGCCGGGGCTGTGGAACGGGATCAAGAGCAAGGTCGGGGATCCGATCGGCTGGCGGTCGATCGCCTATCTGGTGATCCGGCTGCCGCTGTCGTTCCTCGAGTTCTTCCTGGTCGTGACCCTGTTCAGCTACGCCGCGACCGCGCTGACCTATCCGCTGTTCTGGTTCACCCTCGACGGTGAAGCGATGCCGACGTTCGACCTCCACGTCGACGCCTGGCCCCTCACCCTGCCACTCGCCCTCACCGGGCTGGCCGTACTGCTGGCGATGCCGTGGGTGGTCCACGGCCTGACCGAATTCGACCGCCTGCTGGTGCGAGGGGTCCTCGGCGCCGAAGACCTGTCCAAACGCGTGCGCGACCTCGAACGCAGCCGGGCGACCGCCGTCGACGACGCGACGCGGCGGCTGCGGCGGATCGAGCGTGACCTGCACGACGGCGCGCAGGCCCAGCTGGTCGCGCTGGCGATGAAGCTGGGCATCGCGAAGGACGAACTTCAGACCGGCGCCGCCGACGTCGCCCACGTCACCGCCCTGATCACCGCCGCGCACGCCAACGCGAAACAGGCGCTGGTCGAGTTGCGGGACCTCGCACGTGGCATCCATCCCGCCGCACTCGACGCCGGGCTCGACGTCGCACTGTCCACTTTGGCCGCCGGTTCGGGGATCGACGCGCGGATCACCGTGAACCTGCCGAGCAGACCGTCGCCGTCGATCGAGACCATCGCCTACTTCACCGTCGCGGAGCTGCTGACCAATGCCGCGAAACACACTTCGGCCGCGATCGAGGTCGACGTCGGTATCGTCGGTGACGGCTTGCGGCTCGTGGTGCGCGACGGCGGTGACGGCGGGGCGCGTCCGGAACGCGGGGGCGGGCTGTCCGGGATCGCCGAACGGCTCGCGACCGTCGACGGCGGGCTCGACATCGACAGTCCTCCAGGAGGGCCTACGGTGATCAGCGCGGAGATACCACTACGGATATAGAACCTGGGGGCGGCGTGCGCGTCGTGATCGCGGAGGATTCGGCCATCCTGCGGGCCGGACTCGTCGAACTGCTGAACCTTCGGGGGCATGAGGTCGTCGCGGCCGTGATGGACGGCGACAGCCTGCGTGAGGCGGTTCGCTCCCATCGACCGGATGTGTCCATTGTGGATATCCGGATGCCGCCGACGCACACCGACGAAGGCCTGCGCGCGTCGATCGCCCTGCGCGCGGAACTACCCGGCTGCGCGATTCTGCTGTTCTCGCAGTATGTCGAGACTCAGTACGCGACGGAACTGCTGGCCGACCGCGCGGGCGGTGTCGGTTACCTGCTGAAGGACCGCGTCGCCGAGGTCTCGGACTTCCTCGACGCGCTTCGCCGGGTCGCCGACGGGGAGACCGTGCTCGACCCGGAAGTGGTCAGCCAGCTCTTCAGCGCCACCCGGAAGACGGACGCGCTCTCCGGACTGACCCCACGCGAGCGTGAGGTGCTCGGACTGATGGCGGAGGGCCGATCGAACTCGGCCATCGCCGCGGCGCTGTTTCTTTCGGCGGGCTCAGTGGAGAAGTACGTTTCGAGCATCTTCGGGAAGTTGGCGCTGCCGCAGTCCGAAGGAAACAATCGGCGGGTTCTCGCCGTGCTGCGCTATCTGGAGCCTTAGGAGGATTGCTCCCTCACGACCCCGGCCCACTCCCTACCGCGGCTCCACCGGCACGCCGTCCGCCTCCGGCAAACACAGCTGCACCCAAGCGACATCCCGCCAGGCGCCGTGCTTGTACCCGATCCGCCGATAAGTGCCCACCGGCTCGAACCCCATCGCCGCGTGCAGTCCGGCACTGGCGTCGTTCGGCAGGACCATTCCCGCGCAGAAGTTCCGGAATCCGCGTGACGCCAGCCGGTCCAGCAGCGCCTGATAGAGCGCGCGACCGCCACCCGTCCGACGGCGGCCCAGCTCCAGATAGATACTGACCTCGCAAGACCAGCGATAGGAAGGGCGGCCACTGAACGGGCCTCCGTAGGCGTAGCCGGCGACGCGGCCTTCGTCGTCTTCGAGGACGAGCCATGCGTGCGACCGCTGCGCCTTGGCGATGCGCTCGGCCATCTCGTCCGGCTTCGGCGCCTCGGTCTCGAACGAGATCGCCGTGTCGGTGACGTACGGCGCGTAGATCTCCGCGCAGGCCGCCGCGTCATCTTCCGTCGCTTCCCTGATCACCATGGCAACCATAGTAACCGACACTGCCACTATAGTGAGCAGCATGTCGGACCCCTTGTCCGCGTCGCTCGCCGCGACGCTCCAGTCCGCCCGGTTCGACCAGAACCTCTCGGCCAACGCGCTCGCCGAGCTGTCCGGGGTGTCCAGGGCGATGATCGGCAAAATCGAACGCGGCGAGGCGCAACCCACCGCGGTGCTGCTCAGCAGGCTTTCGGCCGCGCTCGGGATGACGCTGTCCGAGCTCGTCGCCCGCGCCGAACACGGCGACCGGCGGCTCGTACGCCTCACCGATCAGCCGACCTGGACCGACCCCGACACCGGCTACCTGCGCCGCGCCGTCTCGCCGTCGATCGGCGGACCGCTGGAACTGGTCGAGGTCGTGCTGCCCGCGGGTGCCGAAGTTTCCTTCCCCGCCCACACCTACGCGCTGACCCATCACCAGATCTGGGTCCTCGACGGGCATCTGCGGTTCCGTGAGGGCGACGCCGAGCACGAACTCGACGCGGGCGACTGCCTGCAACTCGGTACGCCGCAACCCTGTGCGTACGTCAATCCGACGGAACATCCGGTGCGCTATCTGGTCGCTTTGGCCAGACGGCACTCCTGAAGCACTAACGTGAGAGCCATGTACTCCACGGAAATCGAGGTGCGCACCGGCAGCGTGGCCGTGGTGCACGACCTGACCAAAGACGCCGAGACCTTCCTGCGTGACGCGGACGCCGAGGACGGGATCCTGCATGTCTTCGTCCCGCACGCGACCTCCGGGCTGGCGATTCTCGAAACCGGCGCGGGAAGCGACGACGATCTGCTCGCGGCGCTCGACGAACTGCTCCCCCGCGACGGCCGCTGGCGGCACCAGCACGGGAGTCCCGGTCACGGCCGTGACCACGTCCTGCCCGCGCTGCTGCCGCCGTTCGCGACGGTCCCGGTACTCGGTGGCGTGATGACACTGGGCACCTGGCAGTCGATCTGCCTAGTGGACACCAACCTGGACAACCCCGTCCGGCGCGTCCGCTTCAGTCTTCTGGAGGGCTGACCGGCCCGCTAGGCGTCCGCCCACCGAAGTCAACAGACGTTGAATAAGGTCACCGGTACCGTCGGCCTCGTGACTACTCCGCACCGGCTCGTGCTGTGGGACATCGACCAGACCCTCGTGGACCTGCGCGGCCTCGGCGCCATTTGGTACACGGCCGCGCTCGCCGACGTCGCTGGCGTCGAACTGCGGCAGTTGCCGAGTTTCGGCGGTCGCACCGAACGCGCGATCAGCACGGACATCCTGACCTCGCACGGCGTCGAAGCGACCGAAGAGAACGTGCGCGCGCTCTGGCTCGCGCTGATCGCGGTCTCCGAAAGCCACGCCTCGACGCTGGCCTCGAACGGGCGCGCGCTGCCGGGCGCCAAGGACGCGCTGAACGACTTCGCCACGCACGGCGGCGTCGTCCAGACGCTGGTCACCGGGAACCTGCCGGAGATCTCCGTGCACAAACTGACCGCGTTCGACCTGCACGAGCATGTGGACTTCGAGATCGGCGGCTACGGTTCGCTTTCCGCGCACCGGCCCGATCTGGTGCCCGCCGCGGTCGGCAGGGCCGCGGAGAAACACGGCACCGAGTTCCCCCCGGCGTCGGTCGTGATCATCGGCGACACCCCGGACGACGTCCGGGCCGCACTCGACAACGGCGCCGTCGCGGTGGCCGTGGCGACCGGGCAGTACAGCGCCGAGGAACTGGCCGACGCGGGCGCGCACACCGTGCTCGGCGACCTCTCCGACCTGGCAGCGGTACGTGCGGCCGTGCTCGGGGCCACGCCCTAGATGGTTGATTCCGTGATAGGAGGCTGGGCCATTCCAACCAGGGGGTCTTGACTAGTTACCCTCATTGCCACTCACGACTCCCTGGACCGACTCGCTCGCGGGGGTGTCGCGAAGGGCACTCACGACCCCACGTGACCCAAGGGCGGCCGCGGTGTCTTGAAGGCCCCCTTTGAGACGTTGATCGTCTCAAGGGGGGCCTTCAGGACATGCCCGCGACCAAGGGCGGCTGCCAGGTATGGGTCCGGGTGGTCGTGGGCGGCACGATTCCGTGAAAATCACGCGAAGCTCAGCGAAGCGCTGTAGATGCCGTATGTCACGACCGTGGTTCGCACCGAAGGGGCGTGGCGATACGGTCAATCGGACAATTCGGCACAACTGGTGTCCCTTTGGACAGTCAAGGGATCGTACTGGACGTACTCGGTCGAAGGGCCCGCGCCGCCAGGAACCACCTGGGCGCGAAGACCGCGAACGAGATTTGTCAGACACGCCCTAAACTCACTCCATGGCATACCCAGGCGGTAACGGCTGGCCGGAGCAACCGCAGCAGCCCTACCAGCAGCAACCCCCGCAACCGGGATACCCGCCGCAGAATCCGCCCCAGTATGGCCAGGATCCCCAGCAATACCAGGGGTATCAGCAGCAGTACCCGCAGGAGGGCTTCCAGCAGTTCCCGCGGCAGACCTACCAGGGTTTCGCGCCGGAACCGCCGAAGAAGGGCAAGAAGGGCCTTTGGATCGGCCTCGGCGCGCTCGTCCTGGTGCTCGCCGTCGGCGCCACCCTCTTCTTCGTGCTGCGAAACGGCGACAATCCGCAACCGCAGGCCGCTCCGCCGGTGTCCTCCTCCGCGCCGCCGTCGTCGTCCGCTTCGAAACCGCCGTCGACAAGCAGCGGCGCCCCGAAGGACAACAAAGTCCCCTCGACGACACCCGGCTGGCAGGGGATTCTGTCAGCGAAGGACAAAACGGCCTACGACCTGCCCGCGACCGGCTGGGAGACCAAACCGGGCGACATCGTCGGCTACAACGAGGGCGAGTTCAAGATGGTCATCCACGAGGCGTCGACGTTCAAACTCGGTGCCTGCCCGGATGTCCGCGGCTCGAACCGCGGCGTCGTCGGCTTCGCCACCGCGGAAAAGATCCCGGTCGAGAACGCCGCCAGGGGCGCCGTCCGGCTCTGGATCCAGGCCGCGACCGGGAAGGCCGACGTCCCGCTGCCGGATATCAAGCAGGTCCCGATCGCGGGCGGCTCGATCCAGGCGGTCAGTTCGACCGGGACGTTCATCCCACCCGAGGGCGAAGCTTGCCGGGCGCCCAGTGTGAAGGTGACCTCGGCGGCGTTCAAATCCGGTGAACAGACCATCTGTTTCGTGATGGTCCTCGACCAGGGCACGCCGGACACCATCCCCGAGGCCGACGCCCAGAAGATCCTCGCCAGTCTGCGGCCCCGGCAATGACCGGCCCCGGTGGGCGCCCCGACGAACCGCGACTGTGGCTCGTCGATCCGCTCACCGGGCAACCACTCGAACCCGAGGCCGAAGGGCCTCCACCGCCGCCCGTCGTCCGGGACACCGTCCGGCCGCGGCGGCGCTTCCACCTGCTGCCGACGCTGGGCGTGCTCGGGCTGGTCCTCGTCCTCGTGGTCGGCACGACGGCCACCTACCAGGCCAGAACCGCGGTGCCGAGGCCGTCCGCGGAGGACCTGGCGCTGCCCGATCCGATCATGCCCACCCGGGTCGGCCCGGTGATCTCCGGCTGGCATCCGGTGCTGTCCGACGCTCACCCGCTCGTTTTCGACGTCCCTCCGGACTGGACGATCGAAAAGCCCGATGTCGCCGTCGGATACGAGACACCAGCCGGGGATCTCGTCACTTTGCACGGCGTCGCGCGGTACCGCCGCGACTTCTGCCCCGGCCCCGAACTGTCGGCGCGGGCGATGGCGGGGTTCACCACCATTGACGAAGGTGAGGTCTCCGGCATCGCGCAGGCCGCCGAGGAAACGACCGTGCGCTGGGCCGAAGCCGTGTACGGCCCGATCGGCTCCGGACGGGTCCCGAAGACCGAAATCGGCGCGGCCGGGCCGGTGCCCGTCTTCGAAGGCGGCGCGATCGCCACAGCCGTGACCACCACCGTCGTCCCCACCGCGGACGGACCGTGCGCGGCGCACTCGGTCGCGATCACCGCCATCGCGCTCCCCCTGCGTGCGCTGCCCGGCTCCGGCCGCTACCACGTCCTCCTGGTACTGGCGGACCAGGAGATCCCCGGTGCGATAGCCAGGGACATCGTCCTCAAGATGGGTGAGAGCATCCGTCGGGAGTAGCACACCCCTAAGGGAAATATGGGTCCCGTGCCGGATGTGGCCGACCCGCTTCGACGCCTACTTTGATTCCCATGCCAACAGGGGGAAGCGGGACGGCCGCGCCGGACCGGATACGCAAGATCGCCACGGTGCTGAGGCACCGGTTGCCTTTCACGACCCTCGTCACGGTGACCATGCTCGCGCTCGCCTTGGCCACGGGCGCGCTCTGGTCGGCCGCCGAGGATCGCGCGGTGTACCCGTACATCGCGTATGGGCTGCCGTCGCTGGAATCAGGCCGGTGGTGGACCTTGCTCACCGGACCGCTGTTCGCGGTCGTCCCGCTGTACTACCTGCCGATGGTGCTGAGCTTCGCCTTGTTCGCCGGGTTCGCGGAATGGCGGCTCGGTACCCGCCGCGCGATGACCGTCGCGATCGGCGGGCAGTTCATCAGCGTGCTGGTCGCGGTGCAGTTCCTGGCCTTGAGCCGGAACTCCGGCTGGGAATGGGCGGAACGGATCGGGGGCAGCCTCGACGTCGGGTTCTCCGGTGGCGCGCTCGCCGCGGTCGCGGTCGCCAGCGCCACCCTGCGCCCACCGTGGCGCCTGCGGTTGCGTGCCGGGCTCTGCGTGTACGCCGGCATCGCGATCATCTTCGTCGGCACGCTCGCCGACCTCGTGCACTTCTTCGCCTTGGTACTGGCCCTGCCGTTCGGCCGCCGGTTCCTCGGTTCGAAGGACTCCTCCCGCGAACGGCGGCCGAGCCTGCGTGAGTGGCGCTTCTACGCCGTCGCGGGCCTGCTGGTGCTGACGGTCGCCGAACTCGTGATGTCCTTCGTACCCGGTAACGGCCCCTTCGGCTCGTCCGAGGAACTTTCCATGTCCACCTGGGAAGTCATCGTCCTGTGCCTGATCGTGGTCCCGATCATGAACGGCCTCCGCAAGGGCAGCCAGGTCGCCTGGTGGTGCGCGATGATCCTGACCTCGTTCGTCATCCTGCAGGTGATGGCGTACGGCGGGGTGCTCGCGCTGGCCGAGGTCCTCGACGAGGACACCGGGCTTTCCGATCCGCCGCTGTTCTTCGTGGACAATCTCCTGTGGACGGTCGAGTTCGCGCTGCTGCTCTCCGCCCGCGGTGCCTTCCGCGTGCCGTCGCGGCGCAAGCGCCGCCGTCTCGGCCGGATGGGCAACCCCGCGCTGGCCCGCACGCTGCTCAGCCGTCACGGCGGCAGCACCCTCTCCTGGATGACGACGTGGCCGCAGAACTCGTACTTCGTGGCCGCGGACGGCAAGTCCTACCTCGCCTACCGGCGCCACGCCGGTGTCGCCATCGCGCTCGGCGACCCGATCGCGCCCGACGGCGCCGGTGACAAGACGATCTCCGAGTTCATCGCGATGTGCGAGAACACCGGCCTCGTGCCGTGCTTGTTCTCCGCCACCGGTGACACCACGAACACGACGAAGGCACTCGGCTGGAAGCACGTCCAGGTCGCCGAAGACACCCTGATCGAACTGGAAACGCTGGAGTTCCGCGGCAAGCGCTGGCAGGACGTGCGGACCGCGCTCAACCGCGCCAAGAAGGACGGCATCGAGTTCCGGCTGGTCCGGCTCGCCGATCAGCCGCGTTCGGTGATCTCGCAGGTCCGCGCGATCTCCGAGGACTGGATCAGCGACAAGGGCATGCCGGAAATGGGCTTCACCCTCGGCGGGGTCGACGAGGCGATGGACACGGAGACCCGCGTCGGGCTCGCGGTGGACGCCGACGGCGTGGTGCACGGCGTGACGTCGTGGCTGCCGGTCTACACCGGCGCGGGTGCCATCGGCGGCTGGACGCTCGACGTCATGCGCAAACGCGCGGACGGCTTCCGTCCCTCGATGGAGTTCCTGATCGCGTCGTCGTGCCTGGCCTTCCGTGACGAAGGCGCGAGGTTCGTGTCGCTGTCCGGTGCCCCGCTGGCGAGCTCCGGCGAACCCGCGCACGCCGTCGAACGCGTACTGGACGCACTGGGCACGATGATGGAGCCGTTCTACGGATTCCGTTCACTGCACGCGTTCAAGGCGAAGTTCCAGCCGCGTCACGTGCCGCTGTACCTCGCGTTCCGCGACGAGGCGGATCTGCCTCGGATCGGGGTCGCGCTCGGCCGCGCCTACCTGCCGAACACCGGCCTGCTGCGGCTGGCGAAGCTCGCCCGTTCCGGCAAGAAGGCTCAGCCCAAACGAGATCAGCGCAGTGTCGAAGGCGGCGGCGTGATGGTCTTGCGGTCGGCCTCCGGGACTCCCCGGTAGGTCTTGAGGATCTTCAGGATCTGTTCACGATCCGCGCTTCCCTGCTGGTCGGAGTCCGAATAGACCAGCAGGGCGGCGGACGCGTCTCCCATGTCCACCGCCTGCACACCGACCAGTGCGCGCTTCGGGATACAGGGCCCGGTGTACCCGAGGGTCACCTCGGCGATGAGGATGTTCGCGGGGGCCTTCTTGCCGTTCCCCAGGGTGAACTCCGTCGCCTGCGGTGGGTCCGCGGTGATCTTGGCCGAAAGCGGGCCTTCTTCGGGGTTGTACGCGCTCACTGCGAGGTCGTACAAGGCTTTGTTCGCCGCTCCGGGCGCGTCGGCGACCTTCACGGTCGTCAGCCCGCTGCCCCCGATCCTGCTTCCCCTGACCGCCGGGCAGTAGTCGTCACCGACGAAGGCACTGGAGAACATCGAGATACCGGGGACGATTGCGGACTTCTCCCAGCCGTGGACCGTGCCGGGTTTCGGCGTCCAGTTCGGCGGGACGTCGTAGGCGACCATGCCGTCGGCCCCCGCCACCGAGTGCCAGCCGTCCGTCACCGGCGGCGCGACGACGCGGGGCGAAGGCGTGTAGACGACGGGGGGCCGGCTGGTCGGCGTACTGCTGCTCGACGACCGGTCCGAACCGTCGTTCGCCAGCGTGGCGACCGCGATGACGCCGAGCGTGGCGAAGAAGCCGTACATGGCCCTTCGCCCGCTTCGCGACATCGGCTGCTTCACCGGCGCCGGTGTTGCGGGGCCGACCGACTTCGAGTCGGGGAGCGGATCGGCGGAGGAGGTCGGCGCGACCGGCTCGTAGCCGGGCGAGTCCGAGGGCTGATAGCCCCCGAACCCGCTCAGCGCCGCGTTGTCCTCGTAGCCCGGGTCGTCCCCGCGCTTCCTGCCGAACATTACGAGCGGACGAGCTTGACCAGGTGCTCCACTACCGCGTCCACGGCGATCTCCTCGCGGTCGCCGGTGCGGCGGTCCTTGACCTCGACGACGCCGTTCGCCAGGCCACGCCCGACGACCAGGATCGTCGGGACACCGACGAGTTCGGCGTCCGCGAACTTCACGCCAGGGGAGGCCTTGCGGTCGTCGAGGACGACCTCGATGCCGGCGGCGTCCAGTTCGGCGGCGAGCTTCTCCGCACCCGCGGCGACCGTCTCGTCCTTGCCCGCGATGACGACGTGCACGTCGAACGGCGAGACCTCGCGCGGCCAGACGATGCCGAGGTCGTCGTGGTTCTGCTCGGCGAGCACGCCGACCAGCCGCGAGACGCCGACGCCGTAGGAGCCCATGGTGATGCGGATGGGCTTGGAGTCCGGGCCCAGCGCGTCGAGTTCGAACGCGTCGGCGTATTTGCGGCCCAGCTGGAAGATGTGCCCGATCTCGATACCGCGCGCGGCGACCAGGGTGCCCTTGCCGTCGGGCGAGGTGTCGCCTTCGCGGACTTCGGCGGCCTCGATCGTGCCGTCGCCGGTGAAGTCGCGGCCCGCGACCAGGTCGACCACGTGGTGGTCACGCTCGTCGGCGCCGGTGACCCAGGCGGTGCCGTCGGCGACACGCGGGTCGAGGAGGTAGCGCACGCCGTTGTCCTTCAGCGCCTTCGGACCGATGTAGCCCTTGACGAGGAACGGGTTCTTCGCGAAGTCCGCTTCTTCGAGCAACTCGAACTCGGCCGGTTCAAGCGAGGCTTCGAGGCGCTTCGTGTCGACCTCGCGGTCGCCGGGGAGGCCGATGGCCAGCAGCTCCCACTCCTTCGCACCCGGCTTGCGGGTCTTCACCAGGACGTTCTTGAGCGTGTCCGCGGCGGTGAAGGTGCGGCCGAGGCCGGCGTTGTTCAAGAACGTGACCAGCGACTCGATGGTCGGCGTGTTCGGCGTGTGATGGGTCTTCGCCTCGGGCAGGCCTTCGACCGGCTTCGCCTCGGGAGCGGGTGTGGTGACCGCTTCGACGTTGGCCGCGTAACCCGATTCGGTGCTGCGGACGTAGGTGTCCTCACCCGTCTCGGCGACGGCGAGGAACTCCTCGGAGGCCGAGCCGCCCATCGCGCCGGAGGTCGCCTTGACGACGACGTACTCGATGCCGAGGCGGTCGAACAGGCTGGTGTAGGCCTGACGGTGCAGCTCGTACGACTTCGCCAAGCCCTCGTCGTCGAGGTCGAAGGAATAGGAGTCCTTCATGACGAATTCGCGGCCGCGGAGGATGCCCGCCCGGGGGCGCGCCTCGTCGCGGTACTTGGTCTGGATTTGGTACAGGACGACCGGGTAGTCCTTGTACGAGTTGTACTCGCCCTTCACGGTGAGCGCGAAGAGCTCTTCGTGTGTCGGGCCGAGAAGGAAGTCGTTGCCCTTGCGGTCCTTGAGGCGGAACAGGGCGTCGCCGTACTCGGTCCAGCGGCCGGTGGCCTCGTAAGGCTCCCTCGGCAGCAGCGCGGGGAACTGGATCTCCTGCGCGCCGATCGCGTTCATCTCTTCGCGGACGACGTTCTCGATCCGGCGCAGTACCCGCAGGCCCAGCGGCAGCCAGGAGTAGCCGCCCGGGGCGACCCGGCGGACGTAGCCGGCACGTACCAGGAGCCGGTGGCTCGGTACCTCGGCGTCCGCCGGATCCTCACGCAGAGTGCGAAGGAACAACGACGACATCCTGGTGATCACTACTGGGCTCCTCGCTGGAATTACGCGCGTAGACGTTCTGGGCAGCGTAGTCAACCCGCCCCGGGTCACTTCAACCGGTTATCGCGGGCGCCCGGTTTTGTCGGTGGGTTCCGCTAGCTTGCCGGGATGGGCATTGAGCTGGGCATGATCACCATCGACTGCGCGGATCCGCGTGCGCTCGCGGCGTTCTGGACCAAGGCGCTCGGGGTGGAGGTGGACCAGGACCACGGCGGTGAGTTCCTGATCCTGCACCCCAAGGTGGAGAACGGGCCCGTACTCGGGTTCCAGCGCGTGCCGGAGCAGCGCGCGGGCAAGAACCGGGTCCACCTGGACTTCGGTACCGACGACAGGGAGAAGGAGGTGGAGCGCCTGATCGGACTGGGTGCGAAGAAGCTGGACGAGCAGGAGATGCCGGGTTTCGCCTGGACGGTGCTGGCCGATCCGGTGGGCAACGAGTTCTGCGTCGCGACCCATAGCGGCTAGCCGGGGTACGGCCGGACAGAATGGCGGCATGACCGAGCGAGCCATCCTGCCCTGGTCCGATATCGAGCTGCCCGAGGGCCTGAGCGCCCGGCTGTACGACGGCACCGGCCCGTTGCCGGACGGCGATCCCGGCTGGGATCTGAGCGCTGTCGAGGTCTACGTGCTGCCGTACGACACCGGAGCGGAGCCGACGAAGCTGATCGGCAGGCTGCCGTCGCTGAAACTCGTGCAGTCGCTTTCGGCCGGGGTGGAGAAGCTGCTCCCGCTGGTGCCACCGGGGGTGAAGCTGGCCAACGGCCGCGGCCTGCACGACCTCAGCGTTGCCGAGCACGCGCTGGCGCTGATCCACGCGTCGCAGCGGGATCTGCCGCGCTGGTTCACGCAGCAGGCGACGGGCTCGTGGGTACGCGAGCACACACGCTCCCTCGCCGACAGCCGCGTGCTGCTGGTCGGGTACGGCTCGATCGGCAAGGCCATCGAGCGGCAACTGCTCGCGGCCGAAGCCGTCGTGACCAGGGTGGCGAGCACCGCCCGGCCCGCGGAGCGGGTGCACGGCGCCGTCGAACTGGCGGAACTGCTGCCGACGGCCGACATCGTGGTGCTGATCCTGCCGGAAACGCCCGCGACGACGGGTCTGCTCGGCACCGCGGAACTCGCCGCGCTGCCGGACGGCGCCTTGGTGGTGAACGTCGGCCGGGGCTCGGCGATCGACACCGCGGCACTAACGGCCGAGGCCGTCGCCGGACGGTTGCGTGCGGCGCTGGACGTCGTCGATCCGGAGCCGCTGCCGCCGGACCATCCGCTGTGGACGGCGCCGGGTGTGGTCATCACACCGCATATCGCGGGCGGGTCGGCGTCGTTCTACCCGCGCGCGAAGCGGCTGGTCGCCGAACAGCTGCGCCGGTACGCCGCCGGGGAAGAGCCACTCAACGTGGTCGGTTGAGCTTAGTGGTTGGCAAATCTGTTCCATGGGTTCGAGATGTGCCAGACACGCCCTAGTTCCAGTGGGTGCGATAGGCGAGCCAGTCGCGCATGCCCGCGGCGAGGCGGCGCTGTGCCGCGCGGACCCCGGTCGTCGCCGGCGGTTCCGGTAGCCGCCCGGCCCGTTCGGCGTGCCCGGCCAGCGCGACGCCGAACGCGGTGACCGCCCAGACCGGGATGCCGGTCAGCACGGGGCGCCGCCGCAACAGGCGGTCGACGTCGGCCGGCTCATGCCCGGCGTCGAGCAGATACGGGACGAGTGCGACCAGGTCGAGCCAGCCCGCGCCGCGCGCCGGGTAACGCCAGTTGGTGACGAGCACCCGGCCAGGCCCGGTCCGTACCAGGTATTCGGGCTGAATGTCGTTGTGCAGCAACGTGTCCCCGGCCGACCAGGGATGCCACGACGTCTCCAGCTGGACGAGCCGGTCGAGGTTGCGGACGGCCCAGGCGTCCAGATCGTCCGGTGGCTCTTTCGCGAGTTCGTGCCAGCCGCGCAGGAGCGGTCCGAGATCGTCGAGCGCGTCCGGGACGTCGGGAAGCGGGCACGGGGTGAGCGTGCGCCCGAGCGCGCCGAAGGTGGCCAGTACAGCGGACAGGTCCGGCGAGCCCGGACGCAGACTGGGCCTGGTGCCGTCGAAATCGGCGAACGCGAGCACCACCCATTCACTGTCCACAAAAGACAACAGGGTCGGCGCGGGCGCCGCCGCGGGCAGCCGTCGCGCGATGTCGGCCTCCGTCCGGTAGCCGCCCGCTCGCGGGCTGCCCGCCGGGATCGCCTTCAGGAAGACCCAGCGGTGGCCGCGTTCGAGTTCAAGCCTCGCGGCGACACCACCGTCGAATTCCGGGGTCTGCCACAGCGAACGGCGGACCACCGACCCGAGCTCACGCTCTACGGCCTCACGCGTCGCCGAGGGCAGGTCGTGCCAGCCGAGGCGTGCGGATACCGGCAACGCCTCACCACCTCCAGCGATCTCTAGGAGAAGATCGACTGTACCGAAATCCACCCTTTCGGGTGTCAACCGGTCAGGTCGGGACCGGTTTCACGTACCCGGCCCAGCGCTGATACTCGCTGAACCCGACGCGTTCGTAGACGCCGAGGGCGCGATGGGAGTTGTCCTGATCGACGTTGAGCGAAGCCCGCTGGAAGCCCTTCGCCTTGGCCTCGACGAGCGTGTGGCCCAGCAACGCGCCGGCGATTCCGCGTCCACGAAGGCCCGCGTCTGTCGCGACGTGACTGACGTACAGGTCCTTCACACCCGTCGCGGCCGCGTCGGAGGCGAAGAAAACACTCAGCACCATCGCGACGACCCGGTCACGGGACGGGCTCAGCAGCAGGAACGACAGGTCCGGCTGGAAGTCCTTCCCGCCGACCACCAGATGCCGCCAAGCCTCCGGAGACTGCTCCGTACTCCCCCAATGGTCCGCGAAAGTCTCGTTACGGGAGCGAAGAGTGAGTTCCTCGTACTTCTCGTCGTAAGCCACGAGCGGGAACTCTTCGGGCAGCGGTTTGACCGGCGGGATCGCCCCGAGGTCGGCCCGCATGTCGACGATCCACCGGGCGTGCGCGTATCCGGAGCCCACGAGGACGTCGGTGAGCCAGCGCTGCCTGGTGTTGGTGGCGGCGTGCAGTTCCAGCGGCGCGTCGGGGAAGGACTTGGCGTGGATCTCCTTGCCCGTCTCCTCGAACCAAGCGGTGAGGTGCGCGGCGATCGCGTCGTCGCGGTACTCGGGATGGACAAGCGTCTCGACCCGCACCATATGCGCCGGATTCGCCGCGTCGCGCCGCCGGAGCAGACCGTAGGCGACCAGCGTTTCGCCGTCCCAGGCACTGGTGGTCGCCGTCGGCAGGTCGACATTCGGTGAGCTCATCACCTCGGCGAGGTCCTCCGCGCTGTGGTGCTCGTGGATCGGGTCGACGAGCTCCGCCGCGGCGAAGGTCTCCGCCAGTCGCGGCATGTCGTCCAGGGTCAGCGGGCGCCAGGTCAGGCTCATGCGACGAGGCTAAGCCCGCGCATCGGGGTGACGCATTCCATTTATCCGGGCCGCTGCCCGCTCGCACCCTTCCCTCCAATTCCGTGAAGGGCTCCGCGTCACGTGTGAAACCGGAAGCCGCAGGTCTCGGATCGAGGGGTATTCCCTTTGGTTACGCTTCCGTGGTGCTCGTGCTGCTTCCCCCTTCCGAAACCAAGGCCGCCGGCGGCACCGGCGCGCCACTGGACCTCAGCGCGCTGTCGTTCCCGGAGCTGAACCCGATCAGGGCGAAGCTTGCCGAGGCGCTCGTCGAACTGGCGGGCGACGTCCCGGCCAGTATCGCCGCGCTCGGCATCACGCCGCGCCAGGCCGACGAGGTCGCCCGTAACGCCCAGCTGTGGACCTCGCCCACGATGCCCGCGCTGCGCCGCTACACCGGGGTGCTCTACGACGCGCTCGACGTCAAGTCGTTCACCAAGGCCACCCGCGCGAAGGCCGAGAAGCGCCTCGCCGTCGCGTCGGCGCTGTTCGGCGTGGTCGCGGCGACCGACCCGATCCCCGCGTACCGGCTCTCCGGCGGGAACGCGCTGCCGTCGCTCGGGACCCTCCGCGGCGTGTGGAAGCCCGTGCTCGAACCGGTGCTCCAGGGCCTCGAAGGGCTCGTCGTCGACTTGCGTTCCGGGCCCTACTCGGCGCTGGCCAAACTCCGCGCGGACGCGGTGACCGTACGCGTCGTGACCGAGGACGCCAAGGGCGACCGCACGACGGTGAGTCACTTCAACAAGGCGTACAAAGGACGGCTGGCCGCGGAGCTGGTGAAGTCCCGCAGCGAACCGTCCACTGTGGAACAGCTGATCCGGGTGCTGTCGAAGGCTGGTCTCGACATCGAGCGCACCGGCGACCACAGCTTGGAACTGCTCACCGGGGACTGACGACAGCGGATGAGCCTGAAGTACATGAAGGCCCCCTTCCTTGCGCTAGGCGCAAGGAAGGGGGCCTTCATGTACTACAGGTGAGCGGAACCCCACCGCGCGCCCGCGCGCAA
>NZ_JBFBBY010000137.1:0-19033 GCF_040682875.1 Amycolatopsis sp. NPDC051071
ATCCAGCGTCTCCCCGACGGCTACGACACACTCGTCGGTGAACGCGGCCTCACCCTCTCCGGCTGGCAACGGCAACGGCTCGGGCTGGCAGGGGCCTTCATGTACTTCAGGGAGGCAGCGCGGCGGCGGTACCGAGAGGGTCGGGTTGTCGTGAGTGTTTTGGGTCGTTCTAACGACCCAAAACACTCACGAGCCTTAGGCGGAAGCGACGCGTTCCCGGACGTAGGCGATGTCCGCGGCTTGACCGTCGGCCGGGGTCTCGACGACCACCGGAGCGCCGGCCTCGGCCGCGACGGCCGCCAGTACCTCGGGGTCGATGGTGCCGTCGCCGCCGACGACGTTGGCATGCCGATCGCGTGTGGAGCCGAACTCGTCGCGCGAGTTGTTGAGGTGCACCAGATCGATCCGGCCGGTGATGGCCTTGACCTTCTTGACCGCCTCGCCGAGGTCCCAGCCCGCCGCGTACGCGTGGCAGGTGTCGAAGCAGAATCCCGCGCCGAACTCGCCGACCTTGTCCCAGAGCCGGGCGATCGTGTCGAGGTCGCGGGTCATCGCGTTGTCGCCGCCCGCGGTGTTCTCGATCAGGATCGGGACCGCGAAGCCACCCTTTTCCTGCTCCCGCTCGAAAAGCTTGCGCCAGTTGATGAGGCCTTCTTCGACGTCTTCCGCCGCGCCGACGTGACCGCCGTGCACGACGAGCCCTTTCGCGCCGACTTCGGCCGCGCCGTTCGCGTGCTGCGTGACGTTCTTCCGCGACGGGATACGGATACGGTTGTTCATCGACGCGACATTGATCAAGTACGGCGAGTGGATGTACACCTCGACCGGTGATTCCTTGATGGCTTCGCCGTGCGGGTGAGGTTTCGGCGCTTTCCAGCCCTGCGGGTCGGAAAGAAAGAACTGGAGAACCTCGGCGTCGCGTTCGGCGACCGCGGCCAGCGGGTCGTCGTCGCGGACATGGGCACCAATTTTCATGTTGAGGAAATCTACGCGGGGCGAAGCTCCGCCGTTGAGGGCGGTGGTGGAGCCGTCCTTGACCAATTCTCCCGTGCGCGGGCCAGGTGGTCACGCTCGTGGGGTAGCGTGAACGCGTTCCGTTAAAACCGCGTTGGGTCTCGAGGGGCGGAGGACGAACTCGATGGGGAAGACTGCCGGGCGAATCACGGCATTGGGTTTCGCACTTTCGGTTTCAGCCGGACTCGCGTTCCCGATGACCGCGATGGCCGCAGAGCCGAATCCGACCCTTTCCGGCGATTGCGCCGCGACGCTGCAGAACGGGAAGTCCGCCAACGGCCTCGTTCTCGACGCGGGTGCTCCGCTCAACTCACCTGAAGCCTTGACCGTCGGTCTCGACTCGAAGGCCAAGACCGCCAAGGGCCGGAAGCCGCTGCTCTCGCTGCCGGTCGGTGACCTGGTCAAGACGACCGGCCTCACCGACAACCCGGTCGGCGACCTCGTCGCGCACGGCGTCTGCCCGCCCGCACAGGGTGTGGTGAACGCGGTCGGCGCCATCCCGCAGAACCTCGTCGACACCCCGCCGATCGTGACCCCGCCGACACCCCGGCCGCCGGGCCCTGGTCCTGGGCCTGGTCCTGGTCCCGGCCCTGGGCCTGGTCCTGGCCCCGGTCCGAAGCCGCCGCAGCCCGAGCCCCCGAAGCCGGGTCAGCCGGGCGGACCGAGTAGCGAACTCCCGGTCGAGACCGGCCCGGGTTCGTCCACCGGCATCGGCGGCGATTCGATCGCCGGCGTGATCAGCAACGCGGCACTGCTTCCCGGCGACTTCGTCCAGGCTCCGGTGATCACCGAGATCGTCCCCGGCCAGGTGCCGCCGCCGACCGTCGACGAGAAGGACACCGGCAACGCGCAGGCCGTCCAGGCGCCGGTCGCCCCGGCCAAGCTGCCGATGCTCCTCGCGGTGCTGGCACTGGCCGTCGTCGCCGCGGCACTGGTCCGCGCGTGGCTGCGTGGCAAACCCGCCTGATTTCACTTTCCGTGACGCCCGCTTCCACTCGAATGCCTGACTTCTTCGAGTGAGCGGGCGTTACTCGTCTCCCTTAGCGTCGTTGTGCAGTTAGGTGAACCCGACGACGGAGGAGTCGAAGGCATGCGCGAACGGACACGGAGGGCGACAGCCCTGGGTGCTTCGGCCTTCATTCTCGCGGGCTCGGCCGCACTGGCCATGCCGGGAACGGCCGCCGCCGCCGAGGTCAAGACCGCCGCCTGCGGCGGATCGGTGACCGCGAAACCGGGGGACAAGATCCTCGGGAAGACGCCGTTGCTCGGCATCCCGCTGGACCTCGGTAACGCCGGCCCGGTCTCCGGAGTGCTCACGGGCACGATCAACGCACTGCTCGGCACCGTCTGCAAGGTGACGGTGACCGTGGTGAACGCCGTGATCGCGCCGGTCCCGGTGATCGGCGAGCCCGCCGCGGAGGCGGTGAACGGCGCCGTCACGGGTACCACGCAGGCCTTGACCGGTGGCGGCAAACCCGCACCGGGAAACCAGCCCGCGCCAGGGAAACCCGCCCCCGGCAGCGGCGGCCCGCAGCAGGGCGGGCCCGGTGCTCCCGCGCAGGGCGGCAACTCGGCTGGCGGCCCCGGTATCCCGGCGGCGAACAGCCCGCTGCTGCCCGGCACCTTCACCCCGAACTTCGGCGGCCTGCCGTGGGGAGTCAGCACGGGTTACGCCCCGATGCGCGACTACAGCTCCATCCCGACGGCGATGGCCGGCCTCTTCAGCCCTTCGCCCGGACTTCGCTACGGCAGCCAGATCCCGGGGTACGCACCGCAGTACGGCGTCGCGAACCAGGGTGAGCCCGGCGTCGGCAATCCGGACGTCCAGAACGCGGGACAGGCCGAGGCGCTACCGAACGTGAGCGACGGATTCACCCAGGACGGGAAACTTCCGCTGCTGATCGCCGTTTTGGCACTCTCCGGAGTCAGCGCGGGCTTGGTTCGCACTTGGGTACTACGCCGAATGGCCGCTGCGAGTTAGCCTTACTGCCTAGTATCTTCCTGGTCACTCTCTCGTTATCCCCGTTGGTAGTGCTTTTCTCTGGTGAAACCTGATGCACTGCCTCACGCCCCCACCGACCCGGAGGATCGCGCTAGTGCGGAAGACCACCATCTGGCAGACCACCCGCAAGGCGCTCACCGTTTCCGCACTCGCGGCCATGGTCACCGGTGGCGCGTTCCTGTCCGGCGGCACCGCCTCGGCGGCGACCACGCTGGCGAACGCGTGCAGCGGCACCGTCAACGGCGGGATCGGCGACACCGTCGCTATCACCGGCACCTCGGTCAAGGAACTGGTGCGGGCCGGCGCGCGGGAAGCGGGCACGCTGGCACTCTGGGACGTCGCCGCGAACGACATCGCCAAGGTCAACGCCATCTCCGTCGGGGTGGTCCCGAACGCCGCCGGCGGCTCGGTCGACGGCAAGGCCGTCGGCGCGGCCGTGCGGCAGGCGGTCAAGGAGACCAAGTCCTGGGGCCTCGGCCTCAACCCGGACAAGACGCTCGACACCATCGCGAACAAGGTTTCCGGCAGCTGTGGCCTGACCACGGTGGCGACGAACTACGTCGCACCCGCGCTGCCGACCCCCGGCACCACGTCCCCGCAGCAGGGCGGCACCGGCGGTGGCACCAACGCGTTGCCGTCGTCGCCGAACCTGCTCCCGGGCGGCAACGGCACCGGTTACGCCCCGCCGCGTGAGTACGGCAACCTGCCCGTCGCGCAGCCGGGTGTCGCGGTGGCGCCGGGCGTCCGTTACCCGGCCAACAGCCCGCTCCCCGGCGAGGGTGGCCCGCAGTACGGCGTCCCCGGTGCCGACGGCCAGGGCGCCGACGTCCGCAACGCGGGCAACGCCGAGGCGCTCGCGACCGACGGCATGCCGGGCGGCGACGTCCAGCTGCCGATGCTGCTCGCGGTCCTCGTGCTCGCCGGCGTGACCGCCGCACTGGTCCGCACCTGGGTCCTGCGCCGCGTCGCCTGACCTGAAACGGGACGCCGAAAGCCGCCAGGTACGCTTACCTGGACAAACCCTCCTGCCACGGACAGTCCGTGGCCGCGAGCCCATAGGAGGTGAGTGGTTGTGTCACGCCATTACGAGGTAATGGTCATCCTGGACCCCACGCTCGATGAGCGTACGGTCGCCCCGACCCTGGACAACTTCCTCAACGTGATCCGCACTACCGGCGGAAGCGTGGAGAAGGTCGACGTCTGGGGACGCCGCCGTCTGTCGTACGAGATCAAGAAGCACGCCGAGGGCATCTACGCGCTCCTCGACTTGAACTCGACGTCGGAAGCGGTCAAGGAGCTGGACCGTCAGCTCTCGCTCCAGGAGACCGTGCTCCGCACCAAGGTCATGCGCCGCGAGATCAAGCCGGCCAAGCCCGTCGCCGCCGCCAAGGCCTGAGCCGAAGGACTTTCCGATGGCTGGAGACACCGTCATCACGGTGATCGGCAACCTCACGTCCGACCCGGAGCTTCGCTTCACCCCTTCCGGTGCGGCGGTCGCGAACTTCACGGTCGCGTCCACCCCGCGCACGCTGGACAAGGCGTCCGGTGAGTGGAAGGACGGCGAGGCCCTGTTCCTGCGCTGCAACATCTGGCGTCAGGCGGCCGAGAACGTCGCCGAGTCGCTGACCCGTGGCGCGCGAGTCGTCGTACAGGGACGCCTCAAGCAGCGGTCTTTCGAGACCAAGGAAGGCGAGAAGCGCACTGTCGTCGAGCTTGAGGTCGAAGAGATCGGCCCGTCGCTGCGGTACGCCACCGCCAAGGTGAACAAGGTCAGCCGTGGCACCGGTGGCGGTGGAGGCGGCGGCTTCGGTGGAGGCGGCGGCGGCGGCGGCCAGTCCGGCCCGCCCGCCGACGACCCGTGGGGTTCCGCTCCGCCCGCCGGTGGTTCCGGTGGCGGCGGCGGTTTCTCCGACGAGCCGCCCTTCTGACCTGACAGGTGGTCCACCGCGGGCGAAAGCTCCGCGAGACGCCTCGAGACAACCACTACGTAGAAATCCAGGAGTAATACCGTGGCCAAGCCACCCATCCGCAAGCCCAAGAAGAAGGTCTGCGTGTTCTGCAAGGCCGAGAAAAAGGGCCGCCCGGAGAACATCGACTACAAGGACACCAACCTGCTGCGGAAGTACATCTCCGACCGCGGCAAGATCCGTGCCCGCCGGGTGACCGGCAACTGCAGCCAGCACCAGCGTGACATCGCCATCGCGGTCAAGAACTCCCGCGAAATGGCACTGCTGCCCTACACCTCGACCGCACGCTAAGGAGGCACGTCAATGGCGAAGATCATTCTCACCACCGACGTCGCCAACCTCGGTGGACCCGGCGACATCGTCGAGGTCAAGGACGGCTACGCACGCAACTACCTGCTCCCCCGTGGCTACGCGATCCCGGCCACCAAGGGTGCGGAGAAGAACGTGCGCACGATCAAGCGGGCGCAGGAGAGCCGTCGCATCCGCGACCTCGACCACGCCAAGGAGATCAAGGCGACTCTGGAGGGCCTCGGCGCCGTCCAGCTGACCGGCAAGGCGGCCGAAGGCTCGAAGAAGCTCTTCGGTTCGATCACCAGCACCGAGATCGTGGACGCGATCAAGGCCGCCGGCGGCCCGCTGCTCGACAAGCGCGTCATCGAGCTGAAGGACCACATCAAGACCGTGGGCAAGCACTCGGTCGGCGCCCGTCTGCACCCCGACGTCCGCGTCGACGTGCGGCTCGAGGTCAAGGCCAAGTAACACCGCTTCGGCAAAGGGCGGGACATCTCCTTCACGGAGGTGTCCCGCCCTTTGCTTTGCGTGGAACCCCACCCGGCCGGGCCGCGTCCGAGACTTGACGGGGGATCAGGGCATTATGAGACTCGACGTTGAGGCACGGGGACTCAAAAGGGGATCGGGAAGCATGGCTTACGACAGCAACGCCGAGCAGAACCGGCAAGAGAAGGTCACGGTGTCCGCGCCGGCCAACCCGGACAAGCCGGCGTCCACCGGTGGCGGCGGTGGGTTCAGCTTCGACAAGGACAAGATCGACGGCATCATCAAGAAGTGGACGGATCTGCAGGCCGAGCTCAAGAAGGACTACCGCGACGCGAACCTGATGGCGAACGTCAAGGCACCCGGCAAGGAGTTCGCGAGTGGCGACTGGGAGAAGCTGGCGAACCCGTCGGGCAAGGCGTTCCTGGAGCAGAACCAGAAGATGCAGGACTACGTCAAGAACTACATCGACCAGCTGACCGCCGCGAAGCAGAAGATCGCCACGAACGAGGCCGAAACCCAGTCCTCGCTCAACAAGCACAAGGCCGTGTGATGCGACGTCCCCTCGTACTTGTTTTCGCCGCCGCCGCGCTGGTCGCGGGCTGCTCGGGCACCAAGAGCGGTACGGCGGAGCCGTCCTATACGACCGGGGCCGGTTCCCCGAGCGCGTCGAGCGGCTCGTCCGGCTCCGCGCCCAAGGTGTCGAACCCGCTGAAGACCACCTCGATCGAGAGCAACGCGTGCTCCGCGCTTTCGGCCGGGAAGCGCTCCGAGCTCGGACTCGGTGAAGGCGAGCAGGGGACCACGAGCGCGGGTCCCGGCTGCTCGATCTTCGCCGCCGACGACAAGCTGAACCAGATCGACATCAGCCCGGTGCTCGCGAACAAGAACGGCCTCAGCGACGTCTACGACACGAAGGCCAACAACGAATACTTCGAGCCGACAGAGGTCGGCGGGTACCCGGCGGTGTACGCCGCGTCGCTCGACCACCGCAAGAACGGCAAATGCGGTCTCTTCGTCGGCGTGACCGACCAGCTGGCGGTGAACATCCTGGTGCAGTACGACAACGGGCCCGGCGCGAGTGATCCTTGCCCGGTCGCGCTCAAGGTGGGGGAAGCGATGATCGAGACGTTGAAGGAGGGCTGACCCGTGTTCCTGCTGCCGATCATTGCCGGGTACTCGGCCTACAACCTGGCGACCACCAAATCCGGCGATTTCGAGGCGTCGGGCGGCGATCGCAAGATCGATTGCTTCAACATCTGGGAGAAGATCGTCACCGGACCGGGTACCGGGTCGATTCAGGAGGGTCAGGCCGCGGCGACCCGCCTCAAAGGCGGCTACCAGGACAGGCTGACCACCATCGACGACCTGTCGAAGGAGATGGACGCCGCCTGGACGGGCAAGGGCGCCGAAGCGGCGCAGGAGTCCGGCGCGCATCCGCTGCGGACCTGGATGGAGGACTCCGGCAAGAAGCTGGTGGACTCCGACAAGTACCTCGGCGAGCAGAACACCGCGTTCACCACGGTGAAGGCGAAGGTGCAGCAGGTACCGAAGGACCCGCCGAAGAACAACCTGCTCAACTCCGTCACGCCGTGGACGACCGACACCGACCGCGCGATCCGGGACTACAACCAAAAGGGTCAAGCGAACGTCGACGCGTTCAACGAGTACTTCAAGGCCAGCAGTGAAAACGGCAAGAAGCTGCCCACCTACAACAAAATGGAGGGGCAGAAGAGCGACATCGACGTCAACGGCGGCGGCAAGGGCAAGGACAAGCCCGGCGACGACGGGCGGGACGACGGGTCGACCGGCATCCCGCCGGGCTCTTCGGTGCCCCCGGGCTCCTCGGTGCCGCCCGGGTCTTCGATGCCGCCGGGAGGTATGCCGAGCATCCCCGGTTCGAATATGCCGGGTTCGAACATGCCAGGGTCGAATATGCCCGGTGCGAACCTGCCCGGTTCGAATATGCCAGGGTCGAATATGCCGGGCTCCAACCTGCCCGGCGCGAACCTGCCCGGTTCCAACCTGCCGGGGTCGAACCTTCCCGGCGGGCAGTACAACCCGAACATCCCCGGCAGCGACTACAAGCCGCCGTCCTGGAACGACGGGACGAACGCGTCCGGCTTCACCCCGCCGAAGATCCCCGGTGCCGGTGGCTTCGGCCCGGGTGGCGGCGGAGGCGGTGGCTTCGGCGGCACCGACATCCCGGGTGCGGGTGGCTTCGGCCCGGACGGCGGGTTCGGTCCCGGCGGCGGCGCCGGCTTCGGCCCCGGCGGCTCCAGTGGTGCGGCCATCCCCGGCGGTGCGGGCATGGCGGGCGGTGGCATGGGTGGCGGCGCGGCCGGTGCCGGTGCGGGCCGCGGTATGGCAGCAGGCGGAATGGGCGGCGGCATGGGCGGTATGGGGGCCGGTGGCGCCAAGGGGAAGGGCGGCGAGGACGAGGAGCGCACCTCCAAATTCCTCGTCGGCGAAGACCCCAACGACATCTTCGGGACCGACGAACTCACCGCGCCGCCGGTGATCGGCGAGTAGTACGTACGAGCGGGCCGGGCGCGTGCCAAGATTGGGGCCGCGCCCGGCTTGTCTTGTCCCGGGCCGATGGACATGAACGACTAGGGGGCAGTTCCGGTGCTGGACAAGCAGGTCACGATCACGACCGGCACCCTCATCACGCTGATCCGCCGCCGAGGCGGCGAGCCGCATACGATCCTGTCGGAGACCCCGACCTGGTACAGCGACGAGGCACAGCGGACCGAGGACGAGCGGACCAACGAGGAACTGGCGCGCCAGGGCCTTTTCGGGCCAAGGGGCCTGCACCCCGGGTTCAAGGCGACACTCGAAGCGATCGCCAGGCCCACCCTGGAGTACTACGGCTGGGTCGACGGCGGTTTCGAGGGCAAGGCGCTGAGCTTCACCCTGCTCGCGGGCAGTTCCGGCGGAGAGGGCTTCGTCCTCGCCCGGCACAGCGAACACGACGGTGTCGCGCTCGCGACAGTCCGGCCGGAAGAGCTGCTGACCGAGTTCCTCGACCAGATCCCGAAGCTCGCACCCGGTCGCGGCCGCGCGGTCGCCGTCCCGAAAAGCCAGATCGAAGCCCCGCGATCGTCGTCGACGGCGCAGGACGACGGCTTCGAGGTGCTTCGCAGCGGACGGCAGAGCGCCGGCAGCCAGGAGGCCGACGAACTTCGCCGCATCCTCGCGCTACGCCGTTTGGGGACCGGCAGCCTGTACGTCGCGGCCCGCGGCCGGAGCGGCGCGCGGCAGCGGATCGAACGGCCGGTTAACTACATCGATACGTCCGAAGGCCGGTGGCTGACCGAAGAGGTACCGGGAAGTGGCGAGCCGAGGATCGCCTTCACACCCGCCGACCAGCACGTTCTCGCGGAACGGTTACGGAGCGCACAGGGCAGGTTGTTCGCATCCTGAATCCGGCGCCGTCCAGCCCGGCGGGTCACCCCTCTACCCTCCGTAGCATTCATCCACAGGGCACCCTTGTGCGCCGCCGTGCGACACGCCGAACGACGAGTTTCGCCCGACACGCCGGACGGA
The DNA here is from genome assembly GCF_040682875.1 of Amycolatopsis sp. NPDC051071. NCBI lineage: Bacteria > Bacillati > Actinomycetota > Actinomycetes > Pseudonocardiales > Pseudonocardiaceae > Amycolatopsis > Amycolatopsis sp. NPDC051071. The sequence continues at coordinate 9,307 of NZ_JBFBBY010000137.1, forward strand.
GTTGAAGAAAGTTCTCCACAGCGTCTCCACAGGCCCTGACCAGCGGCTTTGTCAGACCACCCCAACGTTGCCCACAAGTTGTACACAGGCTATGGGCCACCTGTGAAGGGATGCCCGCAGTCATCCCCAGGTTGTCCACAGGGTGGTCCCCAGGCGAAATTGCGCTCGTCCTTTCGGGGGGCCTACCGTGCCCGCCGGACGGGTACGCACCGTGGCGTTCGCCCGGTCCGGAAGGTGAACACGGGGGAGCTCGGGGGGCCACGGGAGGGCGGCCCGCGGGCGCAGGCGGAATGACCGGGGAAGTTCTGGCATAATCGAACGCGTGTTCGATGCTTGAGGAGGTGGCAGCAGCGGTGGCGCTGACAGACGACCGTAATCCGACGTACGCGGCGTCCGACCCGGGTCCCAGTGACCCCGGTCCGCGTGGTGGCGAGTACGACCGCCAGCCGCCGCAGGACATCGCGGCCGAGCAGTCCGTGCTCGGCGGCATGCTGCTGTCGAAGGACGCCGTCGCCGACGTCATCGAAGCCCTCGGCCCCGACGACTTCTACCGCCCGGCGCACCAGGCGATCTACGACGTCATCCTCGACCTCTACGGGCGCGGCGAACCCGCCGACCCGATCACCGTCTCCGCCGAGCTGGAACGCCGCGGCGAACTCGGCCGCATCGGCGGCGCCCCGTACCTGCACACCCTGATCGCGACGGTGCCGACGGCGGCGAACGCCGGGTACTACGCGGAGATCGTCACCGAGAAGGCGGTGCTGCGGCGCCTGGTCGAGGCGGGCACGCGGATCGTCCAGTACGGCTACGGCGCGGCCGCGGCCGACGGCGCGAACATCGACGAGGTGGTCGACCGCGCCCAGGCCGCGATCTACGACGTCACCGAGCGGCGCACCAGCGAGGACTACGTCGCGCTGGAAGAACTGCTTCAGCCGACCATGGACGAGATCGACGCGATCGCGTCACGCGGCGGGCAGTCGCAGGGCATCCCGACCGGATTCGCCGACTTCGACGATCTCACCAACGGCCTGCACCCCGGCCAGATGATCATCGTCGCCGCCCGTCCCGGTGTCGGTAAATCGACATTGGGACTGGACTTCGCGCGCTCCGCGTCCATCAAGCACGGCCTGACCAGCGTCATCTTCTCGCTGGAAATGAGCAGGACCGAAATCGTCATGCGCATGCTCTCGGCCGAGGCCCGGATCCGGCTGGCGGATATGCGCGGTGGCAAGATGTCCGACGACGACTGGACGCGGCTCGCGCGCCGGATGAGCGAGGTCTCCGAGGCGCCGCTGTTCGTCGACGATTCGCCGAATATGACGATGATGGAGATCCGCGCGAAGGCCCGACGGCTCAAGCAGCGCAACGACCTCAAACTCGTCGTCCTCGACTATCTCCAGCTGATGAGCTCCGGCAAGCGCGTCGAATCGCGGCAGCAGGAAGTCTCGGAGTTCTCGCGGCAGATGAAGCTGCTGGCGAAGGAGATCGAGGTCCCGGTGATCGCGATCAGCCAGCTGAACCGTGGTCCCGAGCAGCGGACCGACAAACGCCCGATGCTGTCCGACCTTCGTGAGTCCGGCTCACTGGAGCAGGACGCCGACCTCGTCATCCTGGTCAACCGGCCCGATGCCTGGGAGCGGGACGACCCGCGTGCGGGCGAAGCGGACCTGATCATCGCGAAGCACCGCGCCGGGCCGACGGCGACGATCACCGTCGCACACCAGCTGCACTACAGCCGTTTCGTCGATCTCTCACACGACTAGCGGCGCTTTCCGCAAGGCAGGGTCACCCGGGGTCCGTTCGAAGGTCTGCTACGAAATCTCCCAACGCTCCAAGGCGACATATGCTCTACTTGAGCAAACGCCACACTGTGGCACCTTGGCGCGAGGGAGATCCGGCTGTGCGTGTTATCGAGTTCGGCAGGTTCGGCGGACCGGAAGTGCTGACCGAGGCCGAGCGGCCCGACCCGGTGCCTGGCGACGGCGAGATTCTGGTCGACGTCGAGGCCGCGGGTGTCAACTTCGGCGATATCAAGAACGTCGCCGGGCAGTACGCCCCTCCTGAGACGCTCCCTCATGTGCCCGGCATGGAGGTAGTGGGCCGGACCCAAGACGGTCGGCGCGTACTCGGTTATCTCACCGCCGGTGGATATGCCTCCAAAGCCGTCGTCCGCGGCCGGGACCTGGTCGAGTTGCCGGACGGGGTCGGCTCGGGTGAGGCCACCGCATTGCTGGTTCAGGGGCTGACAGCCTGGCATTTGCTCCGTTCGGCGGCGCGAGTGCGGCCGGGGGAGACCGTGGTGGTGAACGCGGCGGCGGGAGGAGTCGGTTCCCTGGCGCTCCAGCTGGCCAAGCGTTTCGGCGCCGGGCGCGTGATCGCCACGGCCTCGACGGAGGACAAGCGGGCGCTGGCACTGGAACTCGGGGCCGACGTGGCGGTCGACGGGGCCGCCGACGGCTACCGGGAACGGGTTCTGGACGCCAACCGCGGCGCCGGGGTCGATGTCGTGCTGGACGCGATCGGTGGACGGGTGTTCGAGCAGGGTCTCGAGGTGCTCGCGAGCTTCGGCCGCCTGATCACCTACGGGGCTTCGGCGGGAACGGGCCTGCCACCGGTCGACCCTGGCCTGCTCACCATGCGCAACACCATCTTGGGCGGCCTCTGGTTGGTACCCATCCTCGAAGAGGCCGGTGCCGCCGGGCCACCGCTCCAGGAACTACTCCGCCTCGCGGCCGCACAGCAGATCAGACCGCTCGTGGGCGGCGAGTACCCACTGTCCGCCGCCGCCACCGCCCACGAGGACCTCTTGGCCCGCCGCACGACGGGCAAGCTCGTCCTGCGCGTCGGACCAGACGGGGAATGAGTTCGGGTAAGACCCGTGTCAGCGCGATGACTGCCCGGTGTCAGCGCGGCAAGCCATCGTGATCCCATGATCAGTTCACGGAACGCGGCCTCGGCGCCGCGAAAGACCAGCGGTACCGGCATCCGGATCTTCCGGCGGGTGGGCGTCACCGCGCTGGCCGCCACGCTGCTGGCGGGCGTGGCCGCGCCTGCCGCCACTGCCGGGCAGGACCGCCCGGAGCTGCGGGCGGCCGTCCAGGAGTTCGTCGACGCCGGGTTCGCCGGGATGCAGGTGCGCGTGCGCGACGAGCGAGGCGAGTGGACCAGCAGCGCCGGGGTGCGCGAGCTGGGCGGGACCGCGAAGCCGCCGACCGACGGGCACTTCCGGATCGGTAGTGCCAGCAAGAACTTCACCGCGACGCTGGTGCTCCAGCTGGTGGCCGAGGGCAAGGTCGGGCTGGACAGTCCGGTGGCGGGCTACCTTCCGCGGCTCGGGCTGGACCGGCGGATCACGACGCGGATGCTGTTGCAGCACACCAGCGGGTTGTTCAACCACACCGGCCAGTACCACCCGGACGGCACGGTCACGCCGGGAATCCCCTGGTCGGGCCAGGAATGGGTGGACAAGCGGTTCCACACCTACCAGCCGGAGGAGCTGGTGCGGCTGGCGTTGTCCAAGCCCGCGGTCTTCGAACCCGGCGGGGGCTGGAGCTACTCCAACACCAACTACGTGGTGGCAAGGCTGTTGATCGAGAAGGTCACCCGCCACCCCATCGCCGACGAGCTGGAGCAGCGGATCCTGCGGCCGCTCAAAATGCACGACACCCTGTCGCCGAGCGCCTGGCCGGGAATGCCGAAGCCGTACGCCCACGCTTACTACCCCTATGAGGACGCCGGTCAGCCGAAGACAATCGACGTCACCCACCAGAACCCGAGCTGGATCTCCAGCGCCGGGGACATGGTCTCGACCACGAAGGATCTCCAGACGTACTTCTCCGCGCTGCAGAGCGGCAAGCTCCTGCCTGCCTCGCTGATGGCGGAGATGCGCACGAGGCACCCGCAGAGCGACAGCCTCTACGGTCGCTACGGCCTCGGGCAGTTCTCGCAAGACCTGGGCCCGGGCTGTGCCCGCACCGTCCTGAACCACAACGGCAATGTCAACGGCTACGTGGCGCTGATGTACAGCACGCCCGACGGCAGCAAGACGCTGACCGCCTCGATCACCACCGGGGACTCCGCGAACGGCCCGGCGCAGGCGTTCCCGGCGGCGCTCGACAAGCTGATCAGGACGGAATTCTGCGGCTAACCCTCGTCGTCGATGGCCGCCAGGTGGGAGACGAGGTCATCGGCGAAGCGTCCGAGGACGCGGAACAGCCCGCGCACTCGGCGCTCACTCTCCCCGAGCCCGCGCTGCCAGCCGGACAGCGAGCGCGCTGACCAGGTCACGGAGGTCATCGGGCCGTTCGATGACGAACGGCCGGTCGAGTGCGGCGAGCAGTGGCGGGATCCAGTCGAGCCGCTGGGCGCGGATCCGGGTGCGGACCCACTCGCCGTCCGGTTCGAGGGTGGCGATGGACGGCGGGAAGACGGCGCGGATTTGTTCGGGTGCCGCCTCGATCCGCACGGAGACGTCGTGCCGGTGCGGCGTCTCCGCGAGGGCGGTCAGAACCCGCTCGGCGGGATCGAAACCGGACGGCACCTCGAACGTCCCCGCGTGCTTCTCGACGTTCTTGATCCGGTCGACGCGGAAGGTCCGCACCTCGCCGCTGGCCGAGTCGAAGCCGGTCAGGTACCACCGCCCCGAATGCGCCACGACGCCATACGGATGAACGACGCGTTCGCTGGCGCCGCCGTGACCGGCGAGGTAGGCGAGCTCGACGGGACGGCGATCTCGCGCCGCTTCCGCGACCGTGAGCAGCACTTCGGCCTCGGCCGAGAGCGCCTGCCGGGCCGGCGTGGTGAAGTCGGCGGTCGCCAAGAGCGCGTCGAGACGGCGGCCGAGTGTTTCGGGCAGCACCCGGCGGACTTTCGCGACGGCGCTCTCGGCGGCCGCGACCGAGGTGGTGATCAACCCGGCGCGCCTGCCCGCGACCAGCCCGAGCAGGACGGCGAGCGCCTCCTCGTCGGTGAACATCAGCGGCGGCATCCGGTAGCCGGGCGCGAGCCGATACCCGCCGTACCGTCCGCGCACCGAGCGGACCGGGATGTCCAGGTCGAGGAGGTGTTCGACGTACCGGCGGACCGTGCGCTCGTCGACGTCGAGCCGACCGGCGAGCTCGGCGACGGTGCGGGTGCCACCCGTCTGGAGGATTTCCAGCAGGGCGAGCACACGGGCGATGGGGCGGGTCACCCGAAGAGCGTCGCAATACCGGGCGGATCCTGTCCAGTATTGCTTTTAGCGTTGCCGGTGTCCCGCTTTCCGGTATCGAAAGGATCCACCGTGCAGTTCGTTTCCGTCCGCGTCATCAGCGACGACGTCGCCCACCTCGCCGAGTTCTACGAAAAAGTGACGGGCATCGAAGCGCGAAGGCCCGCCGAGCAGTTCGCCGAAATCGTGAGCCCGTCGTGCACGCTGGCGATCGGCGGCGCCGCGACGATGGCGTCGCTCGACGTGGGTACCGTGATCTTCGAGTTCCTCGTCGACGACGTCGACAAGGAGTACGAGCGGCTTTCGGATCTGGCCGCCGAGATCGTCCAGCCGCCGACCACGATGCCGTGGGGAAACCGGTCCCTGCTGTTCCGTGACCCCGGCGGCAATCTGGTCAACTTCTTCACGCCGCAGACGGCCGAGGCCCGCGCGAGGCTCTACCCGAGCACGCCGTAGTTACGGACGAACGCGGTGAGCAGCCGGGCGAACTCGGTCCGGTCCTCCTCCGGCCAGTCCGCCATCGCCTCGGCGAACACCGAGCGGCGGAACTCGTGCATACGCGTCACCTCGGCCCGCCCGTCGTCCGTGAGCACCAGGACGGCGCGGCGTCCGTCGCGCTGATCGGCCTCACGCCGGAGGAAGCCACTGTCGACGGCGCGTGCGACCAGGCGGCTGGCGCGCGGCTGATCGATGGTCAACGCGGCCGCGAGGCTGGTGACGGTACCCGGCTCGCCGCTCTCTTCGGCGGCTTCGACGGCGTCGAGCAGGCCCTGCACAGCCTGGTCCGGCATTGATTCGGCGCGGTCGCGGGCGAGCTTCGACAACGAGCGCCTCGCCTGACTCCGCCGGATGGCGATCATCGCGCGTTCCACGTCGGCCACGGCGTCCGCCATTGCCCGCCCTCCCAATTGCATGTACTTTCACATTTAGTTGCCACCTGCATGGTGAGTATCCATGAAACCCATCGGCTAGTGCCGCGAACCTCGCGCGGGAATAAGACGGAACCCGGCGGCGTCGTCTATCCTGGTAGTTGAAAGTTCAAACACCTGGAGCTGACATGACCCCGGTGCTTTACCTCAGCCACGGCGCGCCACCGCTCGCCGACGACGCCACCTGGACCCGGCAGCTCGCCGGCTGGTCCGCGGACCTCGACAAGCCGAAGGCGATCCTCGTCGTCTCCGCGCACTGGGAAGAGGCGCCGCTGACCCTCGGCGCCACCACCACGGTGCCGCTGGTCTACGACTTCTGGGGTTTCCCCGATCACTACTACCAGGTGAAATACGCCGCGCCCGGCGCTCCCGAGCTGGCGGAGAAGGTCCGCAAACTCCTCCGTTCGACGCAGACGCCAATCCACGACGCCCCCGATCGCGGCCTCGACCACGGCGCGTACGTCCCGCTCGTCGAGATGTACCCGGACGCCGACATCCCGGTGCTGCAGGTTTCGATGCCGTCACTGGACCCGCGCGAACTGTTCGACCTCGGCCGGAAGCTCGCGCCGCTGCGCGACGAAGGCGTGCTGATCATCGGCAGCGGCTTCTTCACGCACAACCTGAGCGCGCTGGGTCAGACCGACGGCACCGACGGGGCTCCGCCCGCGTGGTCGAGCGAGTTCGACCAGTGGGGTGCGGAGACCCTGCGGGAGGGTGACCTCGACGCGTTGCTGGACTTCCGGCACAAGGCACCCGCCGCGGCCCTCGCGCACCCCCGGATCGAGCACTTCGCGCCGCTGTTCGTCTCACTCGGCGCGAGCTCGTCCGAAGGGAAAGGCGAGACCGTGATCGACGGCTACTGGCACGGCCTCGCCAAACGTTCCCTGCAGTTCGGCTAACGGGAGCGGAGCACCCCGGCACCCGCCACCAATCCGAGCGCCAGCAGCGTGACCAGCCCGAAGGACACCGTCAACGACGTCAGATCGGCGACCCCGCCGATCAGCGACGGCGCGACGAGCCCGGAGGAATAGGTGATGGTCGCGACGCCCGCGATCGACTGGCTCGGCGTCGGCCCGCTGCGTCCGGCCGCCGCGAAGGCGAGCGGCACGACGACGGAGACGCCGAGCCCGATCAGCGCGAACCCGGCCATCGCCATCGCGGGATGCGCGGCGAGGACGACCAGCAACCCACCCAGCGTCGCGAAGACCCCACCCGTGCGGACGGTTTTGACCGAGCCGAACCGCCGCACCAGCGCGTCACCCGAAAGCCGGGCCACCGCCATCGTGCAGGTGAACGCGGTGGTCGACGCGGCCGCGATACCGGCCGACGTGCCGAGGACGTCGCGAAGGTAGACGGCGGACCAGTCGAGGCTCGCGCCTTCGGCGAAGACCGCGCAGAACGCGACGGCGCCGATGATCACGGCCGACTTCGGCGGCAGGGCGAACCTCGGCGGCGGGTTGTCGTCGGGTGCGCTGCGGACGTCGAGCACGCCCTGGCAGATGAGCGCGCCGGCGACGGTGAGCACGACGGACGCGATCACCAGATGCACGCGGGCGTCCAGCGCGGCATGCGCGGCGAGGGCACCGGCGGCGGAACCGACGAGCGCGCCCGTGGTCCACATACCGTGCAGCCCCGACATGACCGACTTGCCCATCTTCTCCTCGACCTCGACGCCGAGGGCGTTCATCAGCACATCCGAGGTCCCGGCGGCGGTACCGAAGACGAACAACGCCAGGCACAGGGTGAACAAGCTGCCTGCCAAGGACGGCAGGATCAGCGCCAGCGTCCAGTACGCGAGCAGTACCCGCAGCCCCTGGCGGGTGCCGAGCCGGTGCCCGATCCGCGCCGCGAGCGGCATGGTGAGCGAGGCGCCGATCGCGGGAAAGGCGAGTGCGAGACCGAGCTGGCCGGCGCTGATCCCCGCGTGTTCCTGGATCCAGGGGATCCGGGTGGCGAAACTGCCGGTCACCGCGCCGTGAACGGCGAAGATGGCGGCGATGGCGACCCGCGCCTGCCGCACCCGCCGCGTCGGCCCGGCGATGGTTTCCACTGCATTACTCACTGGGCCCCCAAAGGTCCACGAGACAACCCGATGAGCGTCAGCGTAAACTATCAGGAAGGGAACCTGAAAATTAATTCTGGGAGGATCTGCCGGTGAGCCCCATCCGGATGCCGTCCGCCTCCCCGAGCACCGCGCGGGCGATCAACGACCGTCTCGCCCTCGACCTGCTCGAACGCGAAGGACCGCTGACCGCCGCCCAGCTCAAGACGATGACCGGACTCTCCCGGCCGACCGTCGCCGACCTCGTCGAACGCCTGCGGGACGCCGGGCTCATCTCCGTCGTCGGCGAATCGGGCGCGGAACGACGAGGGCCGAACGCGAAGTTGTACGGCATCGTCGCCGAACGCGCGTACCTCGCGGGCCTCGACATCCGTACGCACGGCATGGCGATTTCGGTCGCGGACCTGCTCGGGCGGACCCGCGCGGAGGCGTCGCTGCCGTTCGATTTGGACGTCGACGCCGACGTGGCCGTCGAGCGCGCGATCGCCCTGCTGGAGACCACGATCGCCGAGGCGGGAGCGACCGCACTGCATACGATCGCCGTCGGCGCGCCCGGCCTGGTCGACCCGGCGACCGGTGGGCTGCGACCCGCCGATGGACTGCCGACGTGGCACGGGAAACTCGTCGTCGAGCTGCGACGGCGACTGCGTATCCCGGTGCTGCTCGAGAACGAGGTCAACCTCGCGGCCGCTGCCGAGCAACGCCTCGGCGCCGCCCGCGACCGGGACACGTTCGTCTTGCTATGGCTCGGTTTCGGTGTTGGCGCGGCCGTCGTCCTCGACGGTTCGTTGCGGCGCGGCGCGTCGGGCGGCGCGGGAGAGATCGGGTTCCTGCCGATGCTCGGCCCCGGGCGGCTCCCGACGGCGACCGACTGCGACGGCGGTTTCCACACCTTGGCGGGCAGCGCCGCGATCTGCGAGCTGGCCCGTACGCACGGCATCCCGGCTTCAGAAGCCGACACCGCCGAAGCAGCTCTCGTGTACGCGATCGAATCAGGCGCCGAAGAGTTCCTGGCGATCGTCGCCGAGCGGATCGCGATCGGCGCCGCTGCCATCACGGCGGTACTGGACCCCGGCTGTGTCGTACTCGGCGGCGAACTGGGCCGCGCCGGCGGCGACGCGCTGGCGGACCGGGTGAGCAGGCGGCTCGCGGAGATCTCGCCGCTGCGGACCGAGGTGCGGGCGGGCACCGTCGGCGGCGGCGGGGTGCTCGAAGGCGCGGTCCTGACCGCGATGGGCGCGGCTCAAGACGCCCTGTTCACCCCGAGGGCTGACTAGCGCTGCTAGAAAACCTAGCGATAGCAAAGGTCCCTTGCTCCCCCGGCGGGGCCGGCAGGGCTGGCGGTCCGGGGGTCGTGAGTGGCAATTGGCGACCAGGCGGCGAGGCGCCCCCCAGAGCGAAGCGCGCCAAGTACATGAAGGCCCCCTTCCTTGCGCTAGGCGCCAGGGCCCCGGCAAAGTCGGTTGCCTGGATGAGGGCAGGCACGGTCTCTGGTTGATCATGTGAGTGTCTAAGTCCCATGATCGT
>NZ_JBFBBY010000138.1:0-19028 GCF_040682875.1 Amycolatopsis sp. NPDC051071
GAGTTTCCTCGGCTGAGCCGAGGGAAGGGGTCCTTCACGCGCCACCGTGGTGGCTCTGGGTCCCTCAAAGAGTCCTTAAGGACCGGCCACTACCCAGCTCACCCGCCGCAAGTACCTAAACACCCTTCGTTAGAACGACCCAAATCACTTACGACCCCCTCAGAAGGGGTGCTCCATCCAGACGTTCGCCTCGACGTAGACCCCGCAGTCGCGCTCGACGTTCGCGTTCACCGGCGCGATGCCGCCGGGGATCACGTTGTCGCCGTCCTCAAGTTTCACGCCGGTCCAGTCGTGCCAGTCCGCGATGGAGCCGGAGATGGTGACGGCGAACGGGCAGACCTTGATCATCCGCGCGCCGAGCCGTTCGTGGGTACGCAGCCAGCGGTCGGCGAACAAGCCGTCCTCGCGGCGGCGGACGGCGTACTCGCCCATCGGGACGTCCGGCTCGTCCTCCTTGCCGATCGGGCGCACCGAGACGATCAGCCGCTTCAGCCCGGTTTCGGCGGCCCGCGCCTTGAGTGCCTTCAACATCGGCGTGGACAGGCCGGTGCCCCGCCGCTGTGGGGCCACGACGACTTCGAGTGCGCACAACGTGTCCGGCTCACGGCCGTCCATGAGGTCCTGCGCCGCCCACTGGATCGCTTCGTCCCAGCCGTGTTCCGGCAGCTCGCGGCGATCGTCGGCGGGGTAGGTCAGCGGGACCGACAGCGCCCGCGCGATCGGCACACCGTCGTCGTCGAGCGCGATCAGGAAGTAGCGGGACCAGAGCCGCAGGAACCGCTCCGGGGTGATCATCTTGCCGCTGAAACCCCGGTAGATGAATTCACCGCCGACATCACCGAGATTCAGCGCGGGATCGAGGAGGTCGGGACGGGACGCAAGATCGACGATTCGCATGCCGCTCAGTCAACCGAGCCGGGGATCGGCCCGATAGCTGCTTCCGGGCGATGATCAAGCCAGCTGACGCGGGATGGCCCGCAGCCGGGAGAGGACATCGGTGAGCCTGCCCGCGGCGACGTCCCATTCCTCCAGGACACTGCTCCGCGCGAGGGCCGACGTCCGCAGGGAATGCCGGAGTTCGGCGTCGAGCGACCATCTCAGCAGCGCGGTCGCGAGCGCCGGCGAGTTGCCGGGTGGCACCAGCATGCCGGGTACCCCGCCGCCGGGTGCTTCGCCGAGCGCGTCGTGCGCGCCGGCGGTTTCGGTCGCCACCACCGGGATCCCGCGCGCCAGCGCCTCCGCGACGACCAGCCCGGCGGTGCCGCCCCTCGACGGGAGGACGAGCAGATCCGCGCCGTCGTAGACCAGGTCGAGGTCCTCCGGCGGCCGGATGAGGCTGATCCGGGAGCCGAGCCCGAGCCGTTCGGCCATCCAGCGCAATTCGTCGACGTACGCCCGATCGTGACGCATCGACCCGGCGAACACGCATTTGAAGGCCACTTCGTCGACCGTGGACAGTGCCTGGATGAGAACGTCCTGGCCGTAGCGCGCGGTCATCGGCGCGAGACACAGCAGGCGGGAGACGCCGTCCGCGCCGGCGGCGAGCGGTGCCGCGTCCGTGCCCGGCGTCGCGACGTAGACCCGGGTGGGGTCGAGGTCGTGCCGGTCGATCAGGTTCCGCGCGAGCCACGGCCCGGTGGCGACGACCATTCCGGCCAGCCGCAGGGTTTCCCGTTCGCAGGCGTCGAGTTCGGCGGCCTGCGCCGGGTCGAGCGCGGGGTCGTCGGCGAGCGGCTGGTGCACCAGCACGGCCAGCCGCAGCCGTCGCGCGTGCGGGATGACGATCTCCGGTACGCCACAGGCGACCGTGCCGTCGATCAGCACGACGGTGTCGTCCGGCAACGCGGTGAGCGAACGGGCCAGCCGCGACCTCGACAGCGGGCCAGGCAGCGGCCATTCACCGGCGATCGGCAGTTCCAGCAGCGGGAGTCCGGTGGCCGGGAGGTTCTGGCACATGCGGCGGTCGTACTCGCCGCTAATTTCCTCGGCATCCCCCGGCAGGACGAAAACGACCGGTTCGGTCACGCGGATATTCGAGGTGAACACGGGTTACCTCCAGGTGCGGACGACGAACCAGCGGGGCGCCTACCAGGGGACACGGATACCGGGCCCGGACGGTTCACACTTGAGAGGAAGAAGTTCAACCGGTTACCCGCGCGATGGCGGCGACGACGTCGTCACGCAGTCCGGCCCCGACGGCGATGGTGGCCGCCGAGTCCACCGTGTGGTCGCTGCCGTCGGAGTCGACGACCACTCCCCTGGCCTCACGGACCAGCAGGACGCCCGCCATCGTGTCCCACGGCTTGTTGGCGAGGATGACACTCGCGTCGAGTTTGCCGTGCGCGACCCAGGCCAGGTCGATCGCCGCCGAGCCGAGGAACCGGACGCGCTGCACCCGGCCGCCGAGTTCGGCCAGCAACGCCATCCGGACGCGGTTCTTGACCTCCGCGCCCTCGCCGACCGCGAAGTCACCGATACTCACGATGGCGTCGGAGAGTTTGGTCGCCTTCGAGGCTTCGAGCCGCTCTTCGCCCGCGTACGCGCCTTGGCCCTCGACAGCGGTGTACGTGACGTCGAGGAACGGCAGCGAGATCGCCGCGACGGTGCTCTTCAGGCCGTCGACAAGGCCGAGCGAGACACCGCACAACGGGATGCCACGCGCGAAGTTGGCGGTGCCGTCGACCGGGTCGAGCGCCCACCACAGGTCCTTGTCGCCCTCGTGCCCGCGTTCCTCGCCGAGGATCCCGATCTCCGGCGTCTCCCGCGCCAGGAACGCGCGGACGGTGTCCTCGACGGCGAGATCGACGTCGGTCACCATGTCACGATCACCTTTGGCGGCAACGGAAAACGACGTCATCGAGCGGATGATCCCGGTCGCCTTGGCGACCGCCTCGCTGGCGACGGACAACAATGCGGCATGGTCGGTCATGGGGTTACCGTAGCCCGGTGAACTTGTTCCCGACGGCCACGACGGCCGACGAACGCGCACGCGACGCCGACGTCGCGGTGCTGCCGATCGGCAGTTTCGAGCAGCACGGCGCGTACCTCCCGCTCGCCACCGACGCGGTGATCGCGACGACGATCGCCGACGCCGTCGCGTCCGCGTACCCGGTCCTGCGGCTCCCGCCGATCACGATCGCGTGCTCGCAGGAACACGCGGACTGGCCGGGAACCGTCAGTATTTCGGCCGCGACGCTGTACGCCGTGGTGAACGACGTCGCCGCTTCATTGCGGCGGTCCGGTGTTTCGAAGCTGGTGCTGGTGAACGCACACGGCGGCAACTACGTCCTGTCCAATGTGGTCCAGGAGTCTTCATCGCCGATGGCGTTGTTCCCCGGCGTCGAAGGCTGGCAGGCCGCGCATTCCGCTGCCGGGCTGGAGACGTCGCTAGACAGCGACATGCACGCCGGGGAACTGGAGACTTCCCTGCTGTTGCACGCCCATCCGTCGCTGGTCCGGCCCGGGTTCGCGGAGGCGGACCACCTGGCGGACGACCGGCGGCACCTGCTGACCGTGGGGTTGCGGCCGTACTCGGAGTCCGGTGTGGTGGGACGTCCTTCGCTGGCGACGGCGGAGAAGGGGCGGGTGGTGCTGGAGTCGCTGGTGGCGAGCTTCGGGGAGACTTTGGTCGCGTTGTCGTAAGCGATGATCGGGGTTCTCTTGAGGGTAAGTCACCGTGTCGTGGTACCCGGCTCACCGCGATCGCTCTATTCGCCGGGTCCGCCGCCAGGCCAAAGGCGTAACTCACGTGCTTGAGCACGTAACTCGCGTGCTTGAACTCGTAACTCGCGTGCTTGAACTCGTAACTCGCGTGCTTGAACTCGTAACTCGCGTGCTTGAACAGGGAACACGCGTGCTTGAACAGGGGACTCGCGTGCTCAGACCCCGCACACACCAGTTCGGCATCCAGTCGCGAGTTACGCCTTCAGGCACGCGAGTTACGCCTTCAAGCACGTGAGTTACGCCTTCAAGCACGCAAGTTACGTGTTCAGGCACGAGAGATCCGGGTTTGGGCACGCGAGTGCGGGGCGCGACAACCCCGGGCACGATCTGGCCCGAAGGCGCCACGACACGGTTGATTTACCCCTCAAGAGAACCCGAATCGCCCTTTACGACCCGGCTGAAGTGACTGAGTCCAGGTGCGGCAGGAGGTGGTGCATCCGCTCCTGTTTCGTCCGCAGGTACCGCAGGTTTTCGTCGTTCGGCATCACCAGCAGCGGCACCCGCTCGCTGATTCGCAAGCCGTGCAGCTTCAGCTGGTCGACCTTCGTCGGGTTGTTGGACAGCAGCCGCACCGACTGGACCCCCAGATCCTTCAGGATCTCCGCCGCCGCACGGTAGTCCCGCGCGTCGACCGGCAGCCCGAGCGCGATGTTCGCCTCGACGGTGTCGAGGCCTTCGTCCTGCAGCCGCATCGCCTTCAGCTTCGCGAGCAGGCCGATGCCGCGCCCTTCGTGCCCCTGCGCGTACACGAGGACACCGGCGCCCTCCTCGACGATCGCCCGCAGCGCGGCGGCCAGCTGGTCACCGCATTCGCAGTGCATCGAGCTGAACACGTCACCGGTCAGGCATTCCGAATGGACCCGTGCCAACGTGTCGAAGCCGTCGACGTCGCCGTGCACCAGCGCCATCTGTTCGGTGCCGTCGGCGTCCAAGTACCCATACGCGGTGAAAACGCCGTACTGAGTCGGCAATCTGGTCTCCACGACCCTTTCGACAGTCATCGCGTGTCTCCAATCCGTACGGGTGTCCTGACGACACGGGCCGCGAGGCGCGGTGCGGCGGGGGTGCCGATGCGATGGGTCTTTAACGAGCGGACGAGCAGTACGCCCGCCCCGGGAAGGCTCGCGATGAGCGCGAGCACGCCGTAGACGACAGCGACGGTGACGCCCTGCGCCGAACCGAGTCCGGCCGCGCCGAACAGCACCGCGCAGACGCCTTCCCGCGGTCCCCAGCCACCGATGTTCAGCGGCAGGCCCATCGCGAGCAGGGCGAGGATCATCAGCGGCAGCAGCTCCCCGACCGGCGCGGTGACCCCGGCCGCTCGCACGGCGACGACGAACAGGGCGAGATGCCCGGCCAGCGTGGCCACCGAAAGCAGGCTGACGCCAGGCCACGTTTCCTTGGTCAGCAAGCCCATCCGGAGGTCGGCGAGCGTGATCGCGAACCCGCGCCGCCACTTCGAGCCACTGTGGATCCACCGTTTCCCCGCGGTCATCCCGGTGACGATCGCCGCGAGGGCGAGTACGGCGACCACGATCCCGGCGACCATGACGACCTTGTCGATCGGTGGCGGCACCACGGAAGGCGCCCCGATCACGACCGTGACCGAAGCTCCGATCAGCACGATCTGCCCGGCGGTCCGCTCCAGCACCACCGCGCGGACGCCACGCAGGACGTCACCGGATTCGCGGCCGTGCCGCACGGCGCGGTTGACGTCGCCGAGTACACCGGCAGGCAGCACACCATTGAGGAACAACGCGCGGTAGTACTCGCCGACGGCGCTTCCCAGCGACAGCTTGAGACTGAGCCGCCGCGCCACCAGGCACCAGCGCCAGGCACTGAACACCGTGGTGGCGAAGCCGATCCCGAGCGCGGCGGCGATACCGCCGGCGTCGACCTCGCGGAGTCCGTCCAAGAAGGCCTGTGTGCCCAGTTGCCAGACGAGCACGGCGAGAATGCCGAGTGCGCCGAGGATCTTCAGCCACGGCCAGAACCGCTTCACGCCGTCACTCGCCCTTCCGGCGGCAGCACCAGGAGATCCTCGTGCTGGACCATCGCGTTCAGCTCTCCCGCCGCGCATTGCGCGAGCCGCCGCCGCAGATAGGTGTCGGCGTCGGGGATGAGTTCGGGCCGCTGTTCGCAGGCCGCGCCGACCCAGCCAGTGAGCCATTCCGCGGTCAGCGCGGCCTGATCGGCACCGAGCCGCCAGGGGCTGGACGCGCGCCGCACGGTGGCGCCGAGCCGTGCGAACACCCCGGAAGCGACCTCCACCGCGTCCGGGCCGAGCAGCCACCGGCCCTCGGTCACGCGGCGCTGGTGCGCGTTGAAGGCGTCGGAGATCTCGATGTCGAACTTCTCGCTGGGCGACAGCACGACCCGTCCCGAAACGCTCAGTGTCAGCAAGACCGCGCAGCCCGCCTCGACGCAGGCTTCCGCCAGCCTGCTCATCTCCTCGGCGGTGAGCAGGTCGAGCAGCGCCGAGGCCACCACGAGCGACGTCCCGGCGAGGTCGGCGGCACGCAGTGCGGTGATGTCACGCTGTTCGGTGACGACGGTGACCTCGCTTCCGTCCATGGCGTGCTCCGGACGGCTGGTGCGGGCCGACGCGTGGATGAGCAAATCGTTGTCGCGGTCGTGCAGGATCCAGCGCTGCCGTCCGGCAAGGCGCCGGGCCAGCCAGCGGCCGAGCGACCCGGTGCCGCAGCCGAGGTCGCGGATGACGACCTCGTCCTGTCCACGCAGGAACGACCGGACCGGTTCGAGAAGCTCGGTCGCGCGGGCGGTGGCGTCGGCGTCCTCGCGCAAATGCAGCCAGCTGGGGGCGTACTTGGTCATGCCGCCGTCCTTTCCTTCAGCAGCACGGCGGCGACGCCGCGGGCTGTCGCGTCCCAGCCGGTCAGCGTCTCGCGGCGAAGGCGAGCGGAGGCGCGAAGCCTGTCACGCAGGTCAGGCTCGGTGAGCCAGCGGCGAAGGGCCGCGGACAGCGCTTTGACGTCCTCCCCCGGGACGAGCATTCCGGGCACACTGCCGTCGGGTGCCTGGCCGAGCGTGTCCGGCAGCGCGTCGACGGCGGTCGCCAGCACGGGAATGCCGTGTGCGAGTGCCTCGGTGACGACCATGCCGTAGGTCTCGGCACGCGAAGGCAGCACGAGGAGGTCTGCGGCGGCGTACGTCGCTTCGAGCGCTTCGCCGGTCCGGGGGCCGGTCAGCGTGAACCGGTCGCCGAGGGTGTGTCGCCGTAGACGCTCGACGTAGCGCGTCTCGCGACGGATCGCGCCGACGCACTCACAGATCCACGGCAGGTCCCGAAGCGACTTCAGCGCCTCCGCGAGCAGGCCTTGTCCCTTGCGCGGAGTCACGTTGGCGACGCAGATCAAATGTGTCCCGCTCAGGCTCCCGGAAGCGACTTCGGCCTTGTCGACGCCGGGAGGAACCGCGTGCACACGATGCGGGTCGAGGCCGTGATGCCCGACCAGCCGCCGTGCCGCCCAGTCACTGGTCGTGAGCACGACGTCGACGGCTCCGAGCGTCTCACGCTCCAGGCCGTCCAGTTCGGCGGCGAGCGACGGCGAAAGCCCTGTTTCGTCCGCGAGCGGCAAATGCACCAGCACCGCGATCGACAACCGTTGCGCCGCGGGCACGATCACCTCGGGCACCCCGCAGGCAACGAGCCCGTCGAGCAGGACAGCCGAACCGGCCGGCAGTTCGGCGAGTTTGCGTGCGAGGACCTTGCGGGCCTCGGTGTCGGGCCGGGGCCAGTTGCCGCGCACGGGGACCTCGTGGACCTCCACGCCCGTCGCGGTGAGCCCGTCGCACAGCCGCCGGTCGTAGATGTTGCCGCCGCTGGGCGCGCTCAAGTCGTCGATGTCGTCGGGCAGGACGACGTGAAGGCTGTTCACAGCGCTCGCTCGTAACTCGCCCATGCGACATGGGATTCGTGCAGTGCCACGGTGATGCCTTCGAGCCCGCGGGCTCCTTCGCCGAGAGCACCCGCTTGCACGCGGCCGGCGAGCCTGTCGGCGATGACCTTCGCCAGGAATTCGGTCGAGGTGTTGATCCCGGCGAACTCGGGCACGTCGTCGAGGTTGCGGTAGTTCAGGTCGGCGAGCACGGCTTTGAGTTCTTCGGTCGCCTTGCCGATGTCGACGACGATGTTGTCGGCGTCGAGTCCGGACCGGCGGAACGTCGCGTCCACGACGAAGGTCGCACCGTGCAGTTGCCGCGCCGGTCCGAAGACCTCGCCGCGGAAACTGTGGGCCACCATGACGTGGTCACGGACGGTGATACTGAACAACGGACCTCCTCAGGTCGTGCCCTTAACGCGTGTCCTCCAGCTGATAGGTGACACGGAGACAGAGCGTTCCCGGTTCATTCGCGGCGAGACGCGGTAGTACGTCCGGCAGCTCGTGGAACCGGCATTCCTCACTGACCAGCACCTTAAAGGCGGGGTCCGACAAGATTCGCAAAGCGAGCGCCAAACGGTCGCCGTAGCCACGAGTCGCGCGACGAGCGGGCGACACCATGCCGACCTGGCTGCTGCGGATCGCCAGCCGTCGCGAGTGGAAGTTCTCGCCGAGCGGGACACTGATCTTGCGGTCGCCGTACCAGCTGAGCTCGATGACCTCGCCCTCCGGCGCGAGCAATTCCAGCGAACGCGTCAGCCCGGCCTCACTCGCGCTGGCGTGCACGACGAGATCGCAGTCGCCCAGCGCGTCCTCCGGTGCCGAGAAGTCGACACCGAGCGCTTCGGCGATCTTCGCTCGCTCCGGGTCGACGTCGATCAACTGGACCCGGGTCGCCGGGAACCCGGACAGCAGCTTCGCGACGCTGCTGCCGACCATGCCCGCACCGACCACCGCGATCCGGTCACCGAGTTTCGGCGCCGCGTCCCACACCGCGTTGACCGCGGTCTCGATCGTCCCGGCGAGGATCGCGCGCTCCGGCGGCACCCCGTGCGGCACCGGCGTGACGGCCGAAGCCGGGACGACATAGCGCGTCTGATGCGGATAGAGACAGAAAACGACCTGGCCGACGAGTTCGGCCGGACCTTGTTCAACGACGCCGACGTTGAGGTAGCCGTACTTCACGGGACCGGGAAAGTCACCTTCCTGGAACGGAGCACGCATCGACTCTCGTTGACTCCGCGGGACCTCGCCGCGGAAGACGAGCGTCTCGGTGCCGCGGCTCACGCCACTGCACAGGGTGCGGACCAGCACCTCGCCGTCGCCGACCGGAGGGAGCGTGACCGGCCTGAGCTCGCCGTCACCGGAACCACTGAACCAGAAGGCGCGTTCCATCGTGTCCTCTCATAGCGACTCTGGAGGCAGGGTCACCATCACCATAACGAGGAGGCCTCGTGATCAACCCCGGAATTTTCCTGGGGGTCCTCGTCCAGCTGGCGCTGCTGAGCGTGCTGGACGCCGTCGTCGGACTGGGCCCGCTGGGCTGGATCGCCGGAGCGGCCTACGGCATCGCCGTCGGCGGATTCCTGACCTACGGCCTGAACCGGGGCACCGCGCGTTCCCTCGGCCCGGCCGACGCCGTCACACTCGGCCGCTCCGCGCTGGTCGGCTGCGTGACCGCGCTCATCGTCGACACCGCGGGACGGGAGATCGTCACGATGGTCGTCATCGCGTCGGTCGCACTCGCCCTGGACGCCGTCGACGGCCAGGTCGCGCGCCGCACCAGGACGGCGTCGCCGCTCGGCGCGCGCTTCGACCTGGAGGTCGACGCGTATCTGATCCTGATCCTCAGTGTCGTCGTCGCGCAGTCGCTGGGCCCGTGGGTGCTCACGATCGGCGCCATGCGGTACGTCTTCGTCGGCGCGAGCAGGCTGTGGCCGTGGCTGAACAACCCGCTGCCGCCGAGCATGGCGCGGAAGACGGTCGCGGCGGTGCAGGGCATCGTGCTGGTCACGGCGGCTTCGACCATCCTGCCACTGTGGACTGCCTTCGCGGTCACGCTCGGGGCGCTGGGACTGCTGACGTGGTCGTTCGGGCGGGACAGCTGGTGGCTGCTGGAGCAACACGCCTTCGGTACCGCTCGGCGCGTCACCGCCGACGTGGCTTGATCACGCGTACTGCGCTTCGCCGTTCCCGAACGACCAGTTGATCAAATCGGTTTCGTTGATCGTGACAAGCACGTTCCGCGGCTCGGTTCCCGAGTACTCCTCGGCCAGCTCCGCGATCCGCCGGTACAGCGCCTTCTTCCGCTCATCGGTCCGTCCCGGCCGCATGGTGATCGCGATGAACACGACACCCTCGTCTCGATGGATCCCCAGGTAGTCATCGTATTTCAGGATGCCACCGCCGTTCAGGACCTGGAAGCGGTCGTCGTCCGGGATACCGAGCGTCTCGACCATCGCGTCGTGAACGGCGTTGCCGAGGGCTTCGAGCTTGTCGGTACCGAGTGCGTCGATGCGAACGAAGGGCATGTCAGTTCTCCTTTGCGGCGAGGAGCCCGAGGGCGCCGTCGACGGCTTTCGCGAACACGTCCGGGGATCCGGCGGCGCGGGCGAGGACGTAACCACCCTGCAAGACCGCGACCAGCGCGGTGGCCGTGGCGAGGGGATCGAGCGATGCGTCCAGCTCACCCGCCGCACGGCCTTCGTCGAGCAGTTCCGCCAGCCGTCCGGTGACCCAGCCGAAGGTCTCCTCGACGGGCCTTCGCAGCTCCGCGTCCGCCATCACGTCGGGATCCTGCGTGAGCCTGCCGACCGGGCAGCCCTTGAGCACGTCGCGCTCGCGGCGAAGGTACGCGGTGATCCGCTCGACCACCGTGCCCGGACCGGAGAACTCGGCCTCCGCCCTGGCCCGCAGGTCGTCGGCGTTGCGGCCGATCGCGGCCAGCGCGAGCCCGGACTTGCCCTGGAAATGGTGGTACATGCTGCCCTGACCGGCGCCGGAGCGCTCCTGGATCGCTTTCGGGCTGGTACCGACGTACCCGCGCTCCCACAGGAGCTCGCGAGTGCTCTCGATGAGCTGTTCCCTCTTGTCCACGACAGGAGCGTACATACTAGTAGGTACAGCTATCACCCCGGGCGCGGCAGCAAGGGACCTTTGCTATCACTTTTGCGCTTAACCGCAGGTCAGACCCCCCTCTGGACCCTCCGGACCGCTGGACCGCTGGCGTCCCGACTGGCTCGTCTGGAGCCTCCCCTCCGGACCACTGGCGTCCCGACTGGCCCGTCTGGAGCCTCCCCTCCGGACCGCTGCCGCCCCGACTGGCCCGTCTGGGCCTCTCCCTCCCGACCGCTGCCGCCCCGACCACTGCCGCCCACCCGGCCCGCCCGCCCGAACGTGCCGGGCCGCGAAAGGCCTCCTTCCCTACTCCCAGGTAGGTAGGGAAGGAGTCCTTCAGGGGCGTCCCGCCACCACAGGGACCCCAGCAGTCCCACCCGCCCCAACAGTCACAGCCGCGCCGCGTGAAGGACCCCTTCCCTCGGCTCAGCCGAAGAAACTCGACCTTCACACCTTCCCAAGTACGGGAAGGCCCCCTTCCTGTACCTAGGCGCAAGGAAGGGGGCCTTCATGTACCTCAGACGAGCACACGGGCGCCAGTACCCGAGCCCACCGGAAGCTCGTGAGTGGCGCCACTCACGACCAACCCAGCCGTGAGCGCGCCGCCGTTCAGACCCGGACGACGTGCTCGTACGCGGACCTCAGTTCCTCGACCGGACCCGGCGGCGCGACCAGTGGCCCTTTCGCCCAATCGCAGCCGAGTTCATGCAGAACCTTCAACTGCTGCGGGGTCTCGACCCCTTCGGCGACGACGACGAGGTCGACGGCGTGTGCCATCGCCATGATTCCGGCCACGATCGGTTCGGCGTCACTCGACATTCCGAGGTCGGCCACGAACGAGCGATCGATTTCGATGACGTTCAGATCGAGACGGCACAACTGGGCGAGTGAGGAATACCCGGCACCGAACCGTTCCGCGGTGACCCTGATCCCAGTTTTCCGTAGCGCGTCGACGGCGTCCGCCGCGTCTTTCAACGCCGTTTCGTCGACGTCGAGACACAGGTCACTCGGTACCAGCCCCGCATCGTCCAGAATGGTCTGGACCACTTGCAGTAACGTGGGATCGCCCAATTGGCGCACCGAAAGACTCACATTCACATTACAGTGCACACCATGATCGGCACGCCATCGGGAGATCTCGCCGGCGGCCTTGGCCAGGACGTCCGCACCGATGATCGTCAAGAGATCGCTGTCATCGGCGATCTCGACCAATTCCGCGGGATCGATCGGGCCCCGGACCGGATGATCCCAGCGGGACTTCGCCTTCACCGCGACCATACCGCCGGTCCGCAAATCGACGACGGGCTGATAAACGGTCTCGATCCGGCCTTCCGCGACGGCGTTCCGCAGATCCTGTTCCAGGATGAAACGATCCTGGACCCGTTCCCGCATGATCGGCGCATAGAACGCGTAACGCCCGGGTCCGAATGTTTTCGCCTGATACATCGCCAGATCGGCGTCTTCCAGCAATTCGTCGGCGATGCGGGTATCACCGGGTTCGGCGACCACTATTCCGATGCTCGTATTGATATGCAGTTCCCGGCCGTGCACGGTGAGCGACTGCGCGAGATGCCGTTGCAGATGGTCTGCCAGCGCGCGCACCTCGGCGGCTTCGGTATAACCGGTGGTGATGACCAGGAACTCGTCCCCGCCGAGCCGTCCGACCAGGTCCGATGGCCCGGCGGCGGCCCGCAGCCGCTCGCCGATGATGCGCAGCACCTGGTCGCCGACGGTATGACCGAGCGAATCGTTGATGATCTTGAACTTGTCGAGGTCGATGAACAGCACGGTCGCCGTACACGCCGGATCCGCGATCGTGAGCCGCAGGTGATTGAGCGCGAGCGTGCGATTCGCCAGCCGGGTCAGCGGATCGTGGGTGGCCTCGTAAGCCAGCCGTTCGCTGATCGCGCGCCGTTCGGTGATGTCGGCGAACGACGTCAGCACCGAGGGCACGCTCTGCCCGGGCGCCATCAGCGGGCCGGAGGTCAGCGAAAGCCAGCGGTGCGCGCCGTCGCGCCGCCGCACCTGCACGACCCGCCCGGTCTCGACCTTCCCGGACCGCCGCACCCGCGCGGACGGCAGATCCTCGACAGGCACCGGCATACCGTTCTCGTCATGCAGCCGCAGCGTCCGGCTCTCCAGCCCGATCAGGGAGCCTTCCGGTACGCCGGAGATCCGGTGCGCGGCGGAGTTCGCCAGCTCGATCCGCCCGCCGGGGCCGACGACCAGCACCCCTTCGTCGAGTGTTTCGACGACGGTGGCGAATTCGGCCTCCGCCCGGCGCTGCGCGGTCTCGTCGGCGCACAGCAGCACGTAGCCGTCGAACATCTCGGCCGCGGAGACACGCACCGCCAGCGCGGAGCCGTCGGCCCGGAAGTGCGTCGCCTGCAGGACACCGCCCGACGCGACCACCTCCCTCGGGTCCATCGGCGCGCCGACCACCTCGGCCACCGGGACCCCGATGACCTCTTCGAGTTCGTGCCCGTAGACCGCCTCGGCCGCCGGGTTCCAGCTCGTCACCAGCCCATCGGGCGACGTCGCGATGATCGCGTCACTCGCGTGGCCGACCAGCGCGGCTTGAAACCGGAGCCCGGCCTCGGCCGCCTTCTGCGTGCTCAGATCGCGCATGATCACCTGGTAGGCGGGCTGCCCTTCCCAGGTGGTGAGCACCGCTTGGGACTCGACGGTGACTTTGCCGCCGCCGAGGGTCAGCAGCGTCATCTCGGTCGGATCGCTGAACGAACCGGGAGAGGCCAGCGAACCGATCCGCGCGAGCAGCGGGTCCTGCGAGGGGGCGTCGACCATGTCGGTGATGTGCAGCCCGACGAGTTCGGTCGAAACCGTCGCGCCGACGAACCGCATCGCGGCCGAGTTGACGAACACGACTTTGCCGCGCGTATGAACGCAGATCCCGTACGGACTCGCTTCGACCATCGTGAGGTATTGAGTACCCAGAGTGCCGCCGTCGGGGTTTTGCTCCAAAAGGCGGTACCCATCACGAAGAAAGGCGAGTGCGGGATCGCCGCGATGATCCCTCTCGGCGGACAGCTCGGTCAGCAACCGGACGAGCGACGCATGCCGGCCTGCCACCCCGCCGGACGGGTCGGGAACTCCAACCGTGCCGGCCGCGGTGCCGTTCGCTGGCGAGGAATCCTGATTCAGGCGGTGGGTGTCGGGAGTCCCACCGTCGAGATCGTCAGGATCCATGTGATCCAAACCCCCTACTTGACTGATGTAGCTTCCGATTAGATCACTAAATCGACGTAGCCGTCCTCGACCAGCGGATTGCCCAGGCTTTCCCACCCCAGTGTTGACGGAATGTAGTTGAAGGGAAACACGTGCGGAGCAAAACCGACATCTGCGGCATCGGCGCCGTAACCGCCTACGGCTGGGGGCGCGAATCGCTGTGGGAAGGACTCACGAGCGGCGTCCCGGGCGCCCAGCTCGTCGAAGGGTTCGGCGAAACACGTGAACTACCCGGCTGGGTCGGGCACGTCCCCGAAGGCGGCAGACCGAGGGACGGCAGCCTGCACTGCCGCGCACTGCTCGCCTCGGCACGGGAGGCGATCGAGGACGCCGGCGCGCACGGCTGGACACCCGGTCGCCGGGTCGGCGTCATCTACGGCGGCGTCCGCGACGACATGCGGACCTGGGACGGCTTCCACGCTCTCGGCGAACGGCTCGCGTACCGCCGCGAGTTCATCGGCATGATGCCGTCGACGCCGATCACCTCGCTGATGGCCGAATTCGGTTTCCGCGGCCCGTCGATGACCGCGTCCGCGATGTGCGCGACCGGCAACGCCGCGGTGCTCACCGCGAAGATGTGGCTGGACGCGGGAATGGCCGACGACGTCGTGGTGGTCACCACCGACGTTTCCGCGACCCGCCAGGTGGTGCGGCATTTCGTGCACTGCGGGGTCGCGATCACCGACGCGCCGCCACTTGAGGCGTGCCGGCCTTTCCAGGAGGGCACAAGGGGTTTCACCTTCTCCGAGGCCTCGGTGGCGGTGGTGATGACGCGGCAGAAGACCGACGCGTACGCCACCGTGCTCGGCGGCGCCATGACCCATGAGGCGCATAACGCGATGGCGCTCGACCCCGACCCGACGACCGCGATTTCGGCGGTGACCGACGCACTGGAGAACGCCAACGCCAAAGCCGCCGACGTGCGGTACGTGAACGCACACGGGACGGGCACGAAACTGTGTCACCGCACGGAATCCCAGATCCTCGAAGCGGTGTTTCCCAGCAGCACGGAGATCTACTCGATCAAACCGCTGACCGGGCACAGCCAGTCCGGCAGCGCGCTGACCGAGATCGTGACGACCTGCCTCGCGGCGAAACGCGACCTCATCCCGGCACCGAAACCGGTGGCGGACGGGCATCCGCAGCTGATGGGCGGCCCGTCAAGGCCGGAAAGCGGGCTCACCGTCAAGACGTCGATCGGAATGGGCGGGTACGTCACCGCCGTCGTACTGGACGCCGCGTAGCCAATTTGGTAACAGACGGTCTCAACGTCGTCACGAAGTGTCATTTTCCGTGCTCACGTCGCCGATACTTCCCGGTAGCGAAACGCACTGAGCACGGAGGCGGCCATGAGCCTGAGAACAGCGTCCGACAACCTCGTCCACAACTACCTGTTCTTGCGGCGCGCCATCGGCTGCCTCGGGATCGGGCTGCCCTTCGTGCTGGTGTTCGGGAAGATGTTCGCCGACGGCGGCGGGCTGCTCAACTCGATCAGCGGCTACTACTACTCGGGGATGCGTGACGTCTGGGTCGGCACCATGTGCGCCATCGGTGTCTTCCTGTTGTCCTACCGGGGTTACGGCCGGATCGACGACATCGCGGGGAATATCGCGGCGGTGGCCGCGGTCGGCGTCGCGCTCTTCCCGACCACGCCGTCGAACGGGACACGCGCGGACGTGATCATCGGCAGGCTCCACCTCGGCTTCGCCGCGGTCTTCTTCCTCACCTTGGCGTTCTTCTGCATCGTGCTGTTCACCAAGTCGGACAAGGAGATCCCGGGCGCCCGCAAACCCGAGCGGAACCGGCTGTACGTCACCTCGGGCGTGATCATGCTGGTGTGCCTGGCGTTGATCTTGCTCTGCGGCCTGTTCTTCGACGACGTCACGAAGTCGCTTTACCCGGCGCTGTGGCTGGAATCGGTGGCGATCCTCGCGTTCGGCGTTGCTTGGCTCACCAAGGGCGGGACGCTGCTCCCCGACAAGCCGCCGTCCGCTTCCGAGGCCCCGGCGACCCACGCGGAGGCCTGACCTGTACCGGAGCCGCGGCGATCAAAGTAAAGGAACCTTTGCCATCCGCCGGGTCGTTGACGCCTTATGACTGAGCGCATCGCACTCCAGCTCGGCCGCCGCGACCTCCTGGTGGTCGCGGGGATTCCCGGGGCCGGAAAGACCACCCTGCTGTCCCGGGCGGCGACCGGCGCGATGCCGGTGCTCGATTCGGACCAGGTCCGCGGCAGGCTGCGCGCACGGCTGCCCGCCGCGCTGCCGTACCGGTTCTACCGGCCGCTGGTCCACCTTTGGCACCGGGCGCGTGTCGTCGGGTTCGCGTTGACCGACGACGGCCCGATGGTGGTGCACGAACCGTCGACCAGGGCGAGCACGCGAGGGCTGCTCGCCCTGCTCGGCCTGCTGAGCCGCCGCCCGGTCCGGCTGCTGTGGCTGGACGTGACGCCGGAAGAGGCCCGCGCGGGCCAAGTCGCGCGCGGGCGCGTCATCCGGCGGCATTCGTTCGCGCGTCATTGCCGAAGGGCCGAGAAGCTGCGCCGCGAACTGCGGGCGGGCTGGATCCCGTCGGGCTGGCACGGCGCGCGGATGGTGACCCGCCAGGACACCGGGACGCTGCGGTTCATCACCGAGGAGGAACCCGCCAGAGACCCGTCGGACGACGTCCGGCTCCTCCCCGTCGAGCGGCCCACCGTGCGCGCGGGCTAGGGCGTGTCTGGCTTCGAAAGGGGTCAGATACCCACGTAGTTTTCGGCGAAGAAATCCTGATGAGCGCGGGAAACCCGCAGGCTTTCCAGCCGCGCGTCCCGCAGCGCCCGCTGGAAGACGGCCTCGTCGTCGTGCCCGGACGGACCGTGCAGCAGGTTGATCAGCCAGTGGGAGAATTCTTGCGCGTGCCAGATCCTCGGCAGGCATTCCGCGGAGTAGCGGTCGAGTGGTGCCGTGTCTTTCTTCCGGTGGGCGGCGATCAACGCCCGAGCGAGGATTTCGGCCTCCAGCACCGCGAGATTCGCGCCTTTCGCCGCGGCCGGGCTGATCAGGCTGGCCGCGTCGCCGACGAGGAACAGGTTCCCGCGCTGGATCTTGTCCATCACATGCGATCCCATGTCCACGATCCGGCGTTCGACGATGGCGCCCTGTTTCAACGGGCCGTACTGTTCGGCGCGCATCCGCAGGTTCAGTTCGTCCCAGACGCGTTCGTCGGTCCAGTCGTCCGGATCTTCCCCGCGCGGGACTTCGAGGTAATACCGCGTCACCGTCGACGTCCTCGTCATATGGCCGGCGAAACCGCGTTCGTGGATCGCGTACCCGGTCGCGGACATGCTGGGCGGCGCCTCGGCGAGGAGCGCGAGCCAGGAGATCCCGTGGTCTCGCGGGAAAACCCGCGCGGGCACCGACCTGCGCGAGACGCCGCGCCTGCCGTCGCAGCCCGCGATGTACTTGGCACGCAACAAAAGATCATCGGCGATGACGGTGGCGTCCGTCCCCGACACCGAAGACACCTCGGCGCCGAACCGGATCTCCCCGCCGCGGGAAAGGAACTCCGCGATCAAGTCCGTGACCAGGAACTGTTGCGGGTAAACGGTGTGCACCTCACCGCGGCCGAGTTCGCGATAGTTGAGCTCGAATTCCGCCCGGTCGCTGCGAAAAGCACACGTATCGTGCTCGGCCCCGTTGCGCAGCAAGCCGTCGGCGAGCCCGTTCTCAGTGAGAACACGGACGCTGTTCGCCGCCAGGAACCCGGCCCTCGACCGGTTTTCGACGTGCTCCCGGCTCCGCCTTTCCAGGATCAGGCAGTCGATTCCGGCCGCTCGCAACAAATTCCCCAATACCAGCCCCGCCGGGCCCGCACCGAGGATGAGCACGTCAGCGTCGTTCTTCCCCACGAAAGCCCCCAGTACCCCGCCCCATGCGGTCCAAGGTACACAAAACGCCGGGGAGAGGTCGGCGTTCAGCCGTTCTGAGCACGCATCCTCGCGCGGCGTTTCCCTTCGTGCATCGCCACGACGCGGGCGATCGGGATCGTATGACCCTGTTCGACGAGGTCAGCGGGGAGTGACTGCGGTTCGGGCATCATTTCCGCCCAAAGGTCCTTGTCGCCCAAGAGAGCGGGCGCGGTGTAAACGGTGAAATCCGCCGGAACGACGTTTTCAAGATCATTCCAGGAAACCGGGAACGACACCGGCAGCCCCGGGCGTAACCGCGGGCTGTACGCCGACGCGACCGTCCCGCCACCCGCCCGTGCCGCATCGAGGTACACCTTTCCCTCGCGGTCCTCGACGATGTACGCGGTCGTGGCGATCGAAGGGTCGGCCTGTTCCGCCCGGGCGGCGAGCGCGCGGGTCGCGGCGGCGACGTCGTCGAACGCCTGTCCGGGAACCAGCGGGACGAAGATGTGCACTCCCTTGGAACCGCTGGTCTTGACCGCTCCGGCGAGCCCGGAGTCCGCCAGCGCCTGCCGCACCAGTGCCGCGGCCTTCACGACGTGCGCGAAGTCGTCGCCGGGCGGCGGGTCGAGGTCCAGTACGAGATGGGTGGGGCCGGTATCGTCCCCCACGCGCATCAACGTCGGGTGGTATTCGACGGCGCGCTGGTTCGCGAACCACATGAGCGTGCGGCGGTCGTCGCAGAGCGCGTACGACACTTCCCGCTTCGAGGTCTCCGCCCACATCCCGTGCCGCTTGACCCATTCGGGGGTGTATTTGGGCAGGTTCTTCTGCATGAACGGGCCCTGGCCGCGCAGGATGCGGATCACCGACAGCGGCCGGTTCGCCAAAACGGGGATGATGCGGCCGGCGACGGCGTCGAGATAGTCGACCAGGTCGCGTTTGGTGGCGTCCTCGAACAACGGCTGGTCGAGATTGCTCAGCTTGACCCCGTCGCGGTCGTCATCGCTCATGGGGTGAGCCTAAAGGCTCGTGAGTGGCAATGACGGCTGGAGCGACCTTCACACCTTTCAGGACCTCCGCTGTGGCCCCAGGTGCAGCGGTCGCGCGTGAAGGCCCCCTTCCCTCGGCTGAGCCGAGGGAAGGGGTCC
>NZ_JBFBBY010000139.1:0-18775 GCF_040682875.1 Amycolatopsis sp. NPDC051071
TGGAAGAAGGATGTCTTGGTGTCGCGTTTGGCACTCAGCCGCTCCTGCCCGGTCGCGATCAGAAAGCGGCACGGCCCGGCCACGCGATCCGGCGGGGTGAGCCCCCAGACCCCTCCGGATCGCGATTAGCCCGCTAAAGGCGCTCCGCCGGTCCTGGGAGGTGCCGGTCGGCTGGGGACCGGAGGGAGCGCGTTTAGCCCGCTAAACGCACGTCAAGCGGGCCGCCACAGCGGGGTCGTCGCGGTCACGGCGCCTCCCCGGCGGTGGCGAGCGGGCGCTCCACCACGGGGGCGGTAGCAAAGGTCCCCCGCTCCCTCGGGCGGAGGCGGGTCAGCGCGACACCGCCCAGCACGACCACCATCCCGGCGATCACCCGGATGCTCAGCGGTTCGTGCAGGAACACCGCCCCCAGCAGCACCGAGACCACCGGCAGCAGGTACCCGACGATCGACGCCGCGACGGCGCCTTCGCTCGCGAGGAGCTGGTAGTTCAGCGCGAACGCGATCCCGGTCGACCCGATGCCCAGGATCACGATCGCGACGATCGCGCCGGTGCTCAGGTGCACGGGCTCGAATCCGCCCATCGGCAGGGCCAGCACCAGGAATCCGGTCGCGAGCAGCATCTGCCCGCCGGCGAGCGCCATCGGCGAGTCGCCGGTGCCGGTCAGGTACTTGCCTTCGTAGACGAACGCGAACCCGTAGCTCGCGGCCGCCGCGAGGCAGGCCAGCGCGCCCCAGCTGAGCAGGCCGGACGCCTCCCACGGCGCGAAGATCAGCAGGATCCCGGCGAGTCCGACGACGAGCCCGGCGACCCGGAGCGCGGTCATCTTCGTCCGCGCGCCCAGCATCGGCGCGGCGAGCAGCACCCACAGCGGCGTCGTCGAGTTCAGCACGCCGGTGATCCCGGAGTCGACGGTCAGCTCACCCCAGGCGAACAGCAGGAACGGCAGCGCGTTGTGGAAGAACGCCGCGACGGCGAGGTGACCCCACACCCGCCGGTTCGACGGCAGCCTGTCCCGCCCCAGATAACACAGGCCGATCAGCACGGCCGCCCCGAGCGCCACCCGTGCCAGCACGAGCTGCACCGGCGTGAACGCGTCCAGCCCGATCTTGATCCAGAAAAAACTCGATCCCCACATGAGCGCCAGCGCGCCGATCCGCAGCAGGGTCTTGGTCTCGCCCACCCCAGTCCTCCTTCGTGCCTGGCTCAGCTTCGCCGCGCCGACGCGTAAGGACAAGCGAAAAATACTGCAGGAAGCGTTAAGGAGAACTGTAAGATCGGACCATGCTGGACGTCCGCCGCATGCAAGTCCTCCGAGCCGTGATCAGTAGCGGCTCGATCACCGCCGCCGCCCGGAACCTGGGCTACACACCCTCCGCGATCAGCCAGCAATTGTCCACTCTGGAACGCGAAGCGGGCGTCGAACTGCTGGAGCGCGTCGGACGCGGAGTACGGCCGACACCGGCCGGGTCGCTGCTGTCCGAACACGCGGAAACGCTCAGTGGTCAGCTCGCCAAGGCCGAAGCCGCGCTCACCGAACTCAAGGAAGGCCGCACCGGCAGGCTCGCGATCCGGTACTTCGCGACGGCCGGCGCGTCGCTCGTCCCGCTGGCCGTCGCGGCGCTGCGCCGTGACTTCCCGGGTGTCCGCCTCGACCTGAAGCTGGTCGAGCCCGAGGACTCGATGCCCGAGATCGAGTCGGGCGGGGCCGATGTCGCGATGATCGTCCTCCCGACGGCCATCCCCCGGATCAAGGGCGTCGAGTACGTCCATCTCCTCGACGACCCGTACCGCGCGATCCTGCCGAAGAACCACCGGCTCGCCCGCAAACGCGTGCTCGACCTCGGCGAGCTCGCGGAGGATCCCTGGGTCGGCGTCGACGGTCTCCCCGGCGCCTGCCGCGACATCCTCCTCGACGCCTGCGGCGCGGCCGGTTTCTCCCCGAACCACGTCGTCGAATCCGAGGATTACCAGACGGCGCAAGGGTTCGTGGCCGCCGGGCTCGGGGTCGCGCTGATCCCGGAACTCGGCCTCGGCACCCCGCACCCCGGTGTCGCCATCCGCAAGGTCCGCCGCCCCGATCCGGTGCGGTCCATCCACGCGGCCGTCGCCGCGCACGCCAGGGACCACCCCGCGGTCCTGCGGTTCCTCAGCGCGATCCGCGAAGCGATGCAAGCAGCCTGACAGCCCCGTGCGCCTGAAGGGCTGCGCGGGCTCTCCCACCTGATCTTCATGGCCGCGCTGGTCTTCGAGCCGGGGGAGACCCTCGGAACATCTCGTGATGTTCACCGAGACACCACGGTGACCTGGCAGTCGGGCCACAGCCCATTCCTCAGCCGTCCCGAAGAACTCGTCGAGCTGATTCTCGAACGGCTCTAGATCAGGAAAAGCTCCGCGAACAGCACACCGATGAGGATCGCCGCCACGACGGCCCCGGCGGTGATCAGCCACTTCCGCGTATCGGCCGATTTCGCCGCGGCCGACGCCGAAGGCACTGGGGGCGCACTGTGCGCGACAGGAGCCGGCGCGTACTGCTGCTGAGGCGGCGGCACGAACTGCTGCGGCGGAGGCTGATACTGGGGTTGTGGCTGGTGCTGCGGTTGCGGCTGGTGCTGGGGGAACTGCGGAACAGGGGCCTGCGGGTTCTGCGTCGGGATCGGCATCGAAGCCGGAACCGTCGGCATCGCGGGCGCGGTCGGCGGGATGAACGCCGTCTGCCGCCCCTCGGTGATCGCGCCCAGCGAGCGGACCGTGTCCGCCATCGTCGGCCGCGAATCCGGCTCGGCCCGCAGCATCTTGCGCAGCGCGCCCGCCAGCGGACCGGCGGTCTGCGGCGGCCGCTCTGACGACTCGCCGTCCTCGCCGAACGGCGGCACACCCTCGACGGCGGTGTACAGCGTCGCGCCAAGCGAGAACACGTCGGACGCCGAAGTCGCCGGTTCACCCCGCGCCACCTCGGGTGCGCGATACGCCGGATTCGCCCCGCCACCGGTGATGCCGATGTCGGTGAGCTTCACGCCGCCGTCGTCGGCCAGCAGGACCGTGCCCGGCTCGACGGTCCGGTGCACCACCCCGGCATCGTGCATCGCGGCCAGCGCGCGTCCGAGCATGATGCCCAGCGTGGCCGCCTGCTCCGCGGTCAGCCTGCCGTGCTCGGCGAGGAACGTCGCCATCCCGCGTGACGGGATGTACTCCATCACCAGCCAGACGTCCGGCCCCTCCGGCAGCACGTCGTACACCTTGATCGCGGTGGCGTGCTCGAACTTGGCCGCGGTCTTGCCCTCTTGGACGACGACCGCCTTGGCCTGCTCCGCCCGGTCCGGCGGCAGGCCGACGGGCAGGTACATCCGCTTCATCGCGACCGTGCGGAGCAGCCGCGTGTCGAACGCCAGCCACACGATGCCCGCCCGGCCACGCCCGATGGGCTGGTCGAGGCGGTAGCGGCCGCCGACGATGGAACCTTCAGAACTCAATGCTGCCTCGGATCACGTTCCGGCTGGAGTCGGGGTCGTTGTCGGGCTCTGTGGGCTGCTCGGAGGCGGGTCGTCCGAGGAAGTCGGCGGCTTCGGCGTCGACTTCGGGGTCGACTTCGGCGTGGTCGGCGGGTCCGGCTCCTGCGTAGCACTCGCCTTGGTCGAGGACTTCCTCGACGAAGGCGTCTCCTTCGGCGGCGCGGACGATTCCGTCCCCTGGGGCGTGTCCGTCGTCTCCGGTGCCGACGACGTCGCCGACGGGGTCGGCTTCGTCGACGAGTTCCCGACCTGCGCGGGCGTTTCCGGGTTGTTCGGGCTGAACAGCCAGATACCCAGCGCCGCCAGCGCGACGACCACGACACCGCCGATGAGCGCGGGCTTCTTCCACGCGCCCGGCTTCTCGTCGTCCTCGTCCGCGGGACTGGTCTGCGCCCTGGCAGGAGGCGGCGGGGGAGGCGGGGCGTCGTCGTAGTCGTCGTCGTACTGATCGTCGTAGCCGCCACCGGGCACCGGGACGGCGCGCGTGGGCGCCGGTCCGCCGGGGTGGCCGCGCTCGGAAAGCAGCGCCGTCTCGTCGTAGTTGTCGTACCCGTCGTAGTCGTCTTCCGGGTACCGCGACGCGGGCGGCTGGTGGTATTCGTCTTCGTCGTAGTACGAACCCGCTGCCGCCTGCTCGTCGAGCAGCGAGCCCGAATGCCCGGCGGCTTCGCTGTCGAGGGCCTGCGTGACGCCCGCGCCGGCCACACCGCCGGCGAGCAGGCCGGCGGCCGGGGAAAGCAGGGTCTCGTCCGCGGGGCCGCCCAGCGGCGTCTCACCGCGTGCGACGGCGGCGAGGAGTTCTTCGCACTCTTCGGAGGTCGGCCGGTGCCGGATCTCCGGATGCAGCAGCACGGCCAGGACGCTCGCGAGCGGGCCGGACTGGCGCGGCGGGATGATCTGCCCGGCCGCGACCGCGTGCAGCAGGCTCAGCGTGTTCTCGCTGAGGCCGAACGGCGGCTGGCCTTCACAGGCCGCGTAGAGCGTCGAGCCGAGCGAGAAGACGTCGGACTCCGGTCCCGGGTCGCCGCCGATGGCCACTTCGGGTGCCAGGTAGGCGGGTGTCCCGGCGATCATCCCGGTCTTGGTGACCGTGACGTCGTCCTTCGCCCGCGAGATGCCGAAGTCGGTGATCTTCACCGTGCCGTTGGGCGCCAGCAGGATGTTGCCGGGCTTGATGTCCCGGTGCACGATGCCGACCGCGTGCGCCTCGGACAACGCCGCCGCGACCTGGGCGCCGATCCTGGCCACCTCCGTCGGCGGCAGGGTCCCCTCCTCCTGCAGCACCTGGGCGAGGCTGGTGGAGTTCAGGTACTCCATGATCAGGCAGGGCTGGCCGTTGTCGTCGGTGACGACGTCGAACACCGAGATGGCGTTCGGGTGATGCAGCCGGGCGGCGATCCGCCCCTCACGCATCGTGCGCTGGCGCGCGTCCTCGGCGTCGTGAGCTTCCAGGCCCGGCTGCAGCAGCAACTGCTTGATCGCCACCGTGCGGCCGAGTACTTCGTCGTGCGCTTGCCAGACGGCACCCATCGCGCCCGTGCCGATCCGCCCGGCGATGCGATATCGACCGGCGACCAGGCGACCCTCGTCGCTCACGCGACCTCCTTTGGGGCTCCGTCTTCACGCCGCGGAGTCGTCCGCGCACGCGGTGCGGCTTTCAGCACGCCACAGCCTTGGAGCGTATGCACATGTAGTGGTCAGTGTGCCGGTTTTCCGAGACCGACCCGTGACAAGGCTAGGTGCTCACTCTGCGCACACACACGCGGTACGGTCTGATTGCCCTGGGTACGGGCGTTTTCACGCGGGGTGTTCGTCACATGTGCTGAGCGGACAGTAGCCGGGCGTCGGTGATCAGGCCGGTCGTCGCGTCCGCGAATTCCAGCACCTGCGTGACCCGGAGCAGGCCGCCGTCGGGATCGCGCATGGTCACCACGGCGAGGATCGTGCCGTTGGCCTGTTCCCGGATGTCCTGGATCTGGATGGCGTCCATGGAGGTCCACGCCTGGATCAGCCTGCCCGCTTCGGAATCGGCCAGCATCGGCGTGAGCAGCGACATCGCGCCGTAAGGATCGGCGTCGACGGTCCGGTAGAACTTCCGGACCGCGTCGATCTTGTCCTCGGCCGTGCTGACCGCGGCCGGTTTGCCGGGGGCCTTCGAGCTGGTGCTGCTGGAGGACGAACTCTGGTGCTGGACCGAGCCCGAGCCGGTGCCCGAGGACGGCTGGGCCGTCGTGCTGGCGCTCGCCGGGGCAGGCGGCTCCCGCTTCTGCTGCGACTCGGCGGCGTCCGGGACGGCGAGCCCGCCGAGCGCGGCGGCTCCGCTCATCACCTCGGGCGCGGCGGCTCCCGGCACCGGGTGCTGCCGCTGGGCGCCCGCGAGCACGCCCGCGGTGACGACGGCGCCGGCCACCAGGAGTCCGGCGGTGACGAGACCCGCCAGCTTGGCCCGCCGGGCACCACGGCTCTCGGGCTCTTCTTCTTCCGGTGTGGGCCGCGTCGACGGCTCTTCGCGAGTGCGGGCCGGGACGAACTTCTGCGGCTCGCGGAAGACCTGTTCGAGATACTCGCGGTCGACGCGAGTGTCGTTCAAGATCTCTTCCGGGATGACGTCCTCGACACGAACGGCGTCCTGCTCACGCCGTATGCGCTGTCGATCAAGCACGAATTTCCTCGCTCTGGTCCGGGCAAGGCGCTGGGCCGTTCGGCCGGCGCCACTGGTCCGCGCGGCCGTCTTATGGACGATGCGGACCCTGCAGTCGTCAGGAAACCCTGTGCGGACGGTCCACGGCCAGGCTCAGTCGCCGGAATGCCGTCGCGATACGACGAGCGGCAGCTTATGTCACCCACCCGGAGCAGGGGCAACCGCTTGCCGCATCGCACGTGCGTCAGAACGGGACCCTTGTCCGTGCGCGAATACCTACATGCCGTCGTCGACGATCTTGTCGTCGTCACCGAAGGTCAGCGTCCGCTGTTCCATCGTCTTGGTCCCGTCTTTGTGGGTGACCTCGACGGTGTTGACCGTGACGCCCCGGCGCTGGTCGATGCTGACCTTCTTGACCTCGAAATAGGCGACATCGGCATAGCGCTCCCGGAGACCCTGCGCGCCTTCTTCGTGCAGGCCGCCCGAGGTCACCGTGGAGGCCTCGTGCGGGTTCGTCGTGACGGTGTTGAGGAAGAGCTCGGTGTTGTCGCCCATCGCCTCCGCGTCCGGCTGCGACGCGTACCAAGGGGACGAGGTGGTGGTGCGGTCCGCGGGCATGACCGGCGGTTTCCGCGGCCGTTCGCTCGACGGCGTACCGGCCCGACCGGTCGTGTCCGGTCCGCCGGAGTCCGGCCGAGAACCGCCGCCGCTGCTGGTGGCGTCGTCCTCGGCGGAGGTGCCGGAGCCGGCCGGACCGCGGTCGTCCTGGGAGGCGGAGCCGCTCTCGGAACCGGACGGATTGCCCGCGGCGCCACCCTGCGGCCGGCTCGTCGGGTTGCCGTTGCCGGCGAGGCCTTCGTTGGTCAGCGGGCTACCGCCGCGGTACCCGGGCCAGCCGCCCTGGCTCTGCTGTTCGGTGGCGGGCTTGCCGACCAGGAACGAACCGGCGAAGAGCAGGCCGACGACGACGAGCGCGGACGCGGCCGCGGCGAACCAGGCGGCTTTGCGCCAGGTCTTGGGCGGCGTCACCGAAGCGGGCACGGAACCGAGGTCGAAGGTGCTCAGGCCGTCCACCGGCGGGGCCAGATAGACGCGGATGTCGTCGTCGGTGGTCTCCACCGGCGCGGGACGGCGAGGGGCGGGCGCGGTCAGCGTCACCTTCGTACGCCGCGCGGCCTTCTCTCGCCGTTCTTCGGCGGTGGCGGGCCGGGCGGCTTCGGTGAACGAGACCTCGACGCGAGCCTGGCGTTCCACGGGTACCTCGCGAGCGGGCTGAGGGAGCGGCAGGCTGCCGCTCGATGGGGCGTAGCCGGGGCTCGGCGCCCTCCTGTTCCGCGGTGGCGGCAGGGGAAGGGAACCGGTGGAGGGCGGGGCGAACTCGCTGTGCGCGTGATGCCCGTGCCCGGTGGGGCGTTGCCGTGCCGGTGGCACGGATGGGGTCCAGCTCTCGGTGCCGCCCACCCGGTGGCGGCCCGCTTGCGCGGTGCCGTTCCGTGCGGTTCGTCCCTGGTGTTCCGCCCAGCCGTTCATGGTCCAGCGACCCCCTCGTGGGCCGCCCCTGACGGCGATGTGACACCGGTTAAGCCGAACGGAGCAGTGGTTTCACGGGATCCCTCGCGAGCAGACACCCGGGCACTCTCGCGAGCAAATGCACGCGCATGCGACTGTGGACGCGCGGGGCCACTGCCCCCACGCGTCGTTCGGGCATCGCCCGACCCAGACGCAAGGGTCTTCACGGGACACACAGTAAAAGCTCGGCACCCCGGAAGTCTTCACCCACTCTGCAACTTGCAGATGTTTCACTCGGTCGGGCGCGGCCGAACGGGCTCCGGTGACGTTACGCGGTGCTATACCCGCACGTTGAGCCGTTCAGCCGCCGCTGCGGTACTTCTGCTGGGTCGACTGCAAGGCTTTCGTGGCCGTGATCCCGCTACCCGCTGCAAGCAAAATGGCGATGATGTCGAGTGGCGTTCCCCCACTCGTGAGCAACCACGCGAAGAACGACGCCGCGGTGGTACCCGCCGCGATCGGCCAGCGCGTTTTGACGTACTGGGCGATGGGCGTGCCACCCGCGCGCTTACTCGCCGCGTTGTTCAACATGGCGAGGTAACCGAGATGGCCCAATGTCGCGAGGACACCGGCGATCGCGATCACGACGGCGATGAGGTTAATCATGTGTCCAGTTTGCCTGGTGCCGGGCCGTCGTGGCTCGGGGAACACCCTGAGTTTCGCCTCACTGCACGCAATCGTGACGCGGAAGAGAGCAAGGGACCTTTGCTATCGCTTCGGCCCGCTCGGCTGCGCAAGTACATGAAGGACCCCTTCCCTGCGCCAGGCGCACGGAACTCGGCCTTCATCGCCACGCGGCAGCGATGCGAAGGAGGTCGTGAGTGGTTAGTGGCGCCTTCGGCGGAAACCGGCCCGGCCCGCCCCCAACCAGCACACCCCGCTCGCCACCCCCGCTCACCAGCGACCCGCCTCAGCGGCCGAGCCTGCCCCGGCCCAGGTTCAGCAGCACCATCGCCAGCTGCCG
Source organism: Amycolatopsis sp. NPDC051071 (assembly GCF_040682875.1). NCBI lineage: Bacteria > Bacillati > Actinomycetota > Actinomycetes > Pseudonocardiales > Pseudonocardiaceae > Amycolatopsis > Amycolatopsis sp. NPDC051071. Next base: position 8,687 of record NZ_JBFBBY010000139.1, read on the forward strand.
TCCCTCCGGCCCGAGTTCGCGGTAGCGCGCCAGCACGTCCATCTCGCGGTTGTAGACGATCTTGGTGCCACCCGCTGCCATCCTGGCGGCGCCGATCGTCTTCGAAACCTCGACGCGGCGTTTCACCAGCCGCAGGATCTCCCCGTCGAGCCAGTCGATCTCCTTGCGGAGTTCATCGATCTCCTCGGCCGACGCGGCGGGTTCTTCGGCGTCCTGCTTCTGCGTGGTCATCGGGACCTCTCTTCGGTGCGGATTCCCCAGGCCCCCGGAACGACGAAAGCCCCGGGTCCGTGGACTCCGGGGCTTCGTGTGATGGCGTTTCGGGCACTACGCGATCACGGGAGCCGGAGTCCGGATCCCGTAGAAAAATCGGAACGTGTGGTGCCGCACGCCGAGCATTATGCCACAGCGACGCCGTCACCCCGCCGGATGCCGCGCCGCGCGCCGCGGACGCGTGCGTGCACGAGCACGCTCATGGCCAGCCAGAACATCGGCATCGCCGGCCAGAAGAACGGTACATCCGAAACCGTCCAGCGGACGATCAGCAGCACCGAAAGCATGACGGCGACCGCGATGTGGATCCGGACCGCGCGGTGCCCGAAGGAGACCGGGCGCCGCGCGGGCCCGGGTTTCGGGAGATCGGAGGTGAGCGCGGAGAGTTCGTCCGTGTATTTGGTGGAATACACAGTGTTAAGCCGTTCTTCTACTTCTTCGAGAGTGAGACGGCCTTCGCCGCCGGCGGCTTGGATGAGCGAAGCGACGCGCTCCCGGTCGGCGTCGGCGGCCCTGAGCCGGGAGGGAATTCCGTTGGTGTCCATGACATCCGATCCTCCGCCGCGAACACCCCCCGCGCGTCGGACGGCAGGCGACAACGCCGCCTACGCCCGGCGCTGTAGCGTGGACCGGCGATGAACACCCTCTTCGATCTCCCCACGGACGGCCCGGCCAAGTCCCGGCACGCGGACCTGCTCGACGACTTGAACCCGGCACAGCGCGAGGCCGTGACCCACGCGGGCTCGCCGCTGCTGGTCGTCGCGGGCGCGGGTTCCGGCAAGACCCGGGTGCTGACCCGGCGCATCGCGTACCTGCTGGCCGAGCGGGACGTGCATCCCGGCCAGATCATCGCGATCACCTTCACCAACAAGGCGGCCGCGGAGATGCGGGAGCGGGTAAGCGACCTGGTCGGCCGCCGCGCGAACGCCATGTGGGTGTCGACGTTCCACTCCATGTGCGTGCGGATCCTGCGCCGTGAGGCCAAAACGCTGGAGATGTCGTCGAGTTTCTCCATCTACGACTCGGACGACACGAAGCGGCTCATCACGCTCGTCGCCCGCGATCTCGACATCGACCCGAAGAAGTACGCGGCGCGCACGCTGGCCGTGCACATCTCGAACCTCAAGAACGAACTCGTCGGCCCGGAAACGGCGGTCGCCGACGCGGGCAACGACCTGGAACGCCGGGTCGCCGAGGTCTACGTCGAGTACCAGCGACGGCTGAACCAGGCCAACGCGTTCGACTTCGACGACCTCATCATGCGGACGGTCGAACTCCTGCAGACCTTCCCGGACGTCGCCGAGTACTACCGGCGGCGGTTTCGGCACGTGCTGGTCGACGAGTACCAGGACACGAACCACGCGCAGTACACCCTGGTCCGCGAACTGGTCGGCACCGAGGAGAACGAGGCCGGGCTCGAACCGGCCGAACTGTGCGTCGTGGGTGACGCGGATCAGTCGATCTACGCTTTCCGCGGGGCGACCATCCGCAACATCGAGGAATTCGAACGCGACTTCCCGAGTGCGCGGACAGTGCTGCTGGAACAGAACTACCGGTCCACGCAAACCATCCTTTCGGCGGCGAACGCGGTCATCGCGCGTAACCCCAACAGGCGCGCGAAGCGGCTGTGGACCGATTCCGGCGACGGCGAGAAGATCGTCGGCTACGTCGCGGACAACGAGCACGACGAAGCGGCGTTCGTCGCGGGCGAGATCGACGCGCTGGCGGACAAGGGCGAAGCGGACTACTCCGACGTCGCGGTCTTCTACCGCACCAACAACCAGTCGCGGGTCTTCGAAGAGATCTTCATCCGCCTCGGCCTGCCCTACAAGGTCGTCGGCGGCGTGCGATTCTACGAGCGGCGCGAGGTCCGCGACATGCTCGCGTACCTGAGGGTGCTGGCGAACCCGGAGGACACGGTCAGCCTGCGTCGCGTCCTCAACGTCCCCAAACGCGGCATCGGTGATCGTGCCGAAGCGGTCATCGCGACCTTCGCCGAGCGGGAGCGCATCTCTTTCGCTCAGGCGCTTCGCGGCGCTGTCAACGGCGAGGTGCCGCTGCTGAACCCGCGTTCCGCCAAGGCGATCACCGGTTTCGTCGAGCTGATGGACGAACTCGGCGAGGTCGTCGAGAGCGGCGCCGAGGTCGCCGACGTCCTCGAAGCGGTCCTCGAACGCACGGGTTACCGCGCCGAACTCGAAGAATCGGACGACCCGCAGGACGCGTCACGGGTCGAGAACCTGACCGAACTCGTCACCGTCGCGCGGGAGTTCACCGAATTCACCGCCGAGGTCGCCGGTCCCGACGGCGAACTCCCCGAAATCGATGCCGTCGATCCTGGCGTGCCGGAGCCGGGTTCGCTGCCCGCGTTCCTGGAGCGTGTCTCGCTGGTCGCGGACGCGGACTCGATCCCCGCGGCTGACGGCGGCGATGACGGCGAAGGACACGACGCGGGCGTGGTCACGCTGATGACCGTGCACACCGCGAAGGGCCTCGAGTACCCCGTCGTCTTCTGTACAGGCTGGGAAGACGGGATCTTCCCGCATATGCGTGCGCTCGGTGACCCGACCGAGCTGGCCGAAGAGCGACGGCTCGCCTACGTCGCGATCACGCGGGCCAGGAAGCGGCTGTACGTCTCCCGTTCGATGGTGCGCTCCGCCTGGGGTCAGCCGCAGATGAACCCGGCATCACGGTTCCTCGACGAGCTTCCCGCCGAGCTGGTCGACTGGCGCAGGCTCGCGCCGTCGTCGTCCTCCGGCGGATTCGGTTCCTCCGGCGGATCCCCGCGTGCGGCGACGACCTGGGGCGGCCGTGGCGGCGGCTCCTCGTCGTCGAGTTCGTCCGGCACCAGCCCGTTCGGCAAGGGCTGGAAGGACACCGTCGCGCTCAAACTCGACATCGGCGACAGGGTGAGTCACGACAAGTACGGCCTCGGGACCGTCATCGCCTGCGACGGCGCCGGGCCGAGGGCCACCGCGACGATCGACTTCGGCGCGGCCGGCAAGGTTCGGCTGATGCTCATCGGCAGCGTCCCGATGGTCAAACTGTAGCTCTGACCTGCGGATTCGTCCGCGCTTCCATAAACTGTCGGACCCTTCCCGTATACCTGTCCCATCGAACACGAGTTCGATGCGCTGGGGTACACTTGGCAAGCCGGTGTGCTCCGTTCAGGGGGAGGGGGCACACGGTGTGGACGGGATCTTGTTTGGAGTTCTCGCGGGTGGGGTACTCGATTACCTGCGGGGTGTTCAAGAAGGGGCGGGGCCGGATCGGGGTCCGGAACCGCCGGAAGTGCTCAGGCTGGCCGCGGCCTGGCGCGCGTTACTGCGGATGCACGAACCGGACGGGGCCGGAAGGTGCGTCGTCTGCGGGCACGCGCGGCGATGGCTGTTTTGGCCGTGGTCAGCCGGGTACTCCACTGAGTTTCCGAAAGCAGGGTTCCCGGAGACAGGGCTTGCGAAGGTCCGAGGTGGACCGCTCGCCGGATGGTGGCCGATCAGACGGCGCCCGGCAGGGCTCTGCACGGTCTGGCAGGTCGCCGTGGGGTACTTCGTCCGGAAGCTGCCCCATGATGCTCCATGACAGCGCTGGGCGCCCACAACGACAACCCGTGAGTCACCGGGTGGTGAATGTCCAGGCAGCGCTTGAGCCGGTAGATCTGCGACGCGGCACTGTTCCCTTATCGGGCGGCGCGGAGATCCTGAAGGCGCGTCAGAGCGGTATCGTCCGGCGCGCCACCGCATTGAGCGGATTCGTCGGTGTTGCCGGTGAAGGTGTTGCCGGTGAAGAAAGTGTTGCCAGCGAAGAAAGTGCCGCCGGTGAAGGGTCAGCCGACGTTCACGCCACGGGCGGCGAGCCACGGGCGCGGGTCGATCTTCTTCGAGCCGTTCTGCCACACCTCGAAATGCAGGTGCGGGCCGGTGCTCTGGCCGCGGTTGCCGACCTCGGCGATCTCCTCGCCGCATTTGACCTTCTGGCCTTCGCGGACGGAGAACGAGTTCATGTGGCCGTAGACGTGGACCGTGCCGTCGGAGAGCTGGACCTTGACCCAGAGGCCGAAACCGCTGGCCGGGCCCGCCTCGATGACGGTGCCGTCGGAGGCCGCGACGATCGGCGTGCCGATCGGGGCCGCGAGGTCGATGCCGAGGTGGCTCGTGCCCCACCGGGCGCCGAAGCCCGAGGTGAAGGTGCCCTTGGCGGGCAGGCAGGTCTTGGGGCGCTTGGCCTCTTCTTCGGCCTTGCGGGCCGCGTCGGCCTCACGCTTCACACGGGCCTGGGTGATGCTGTTGTTTTCCGAGAGCTTCTGGGCCTCGGCGGAAGCGTTCGTCGACTGGCTGGTCGGCAGCAGTTCCGGCGCGCCACCGGCGGCTCCGCCACCCAGTGCGAACGAGGCGCTCGCGTCCTGGGCGCTGGCCAACGGGGTGACAGCGGCATCGGAGGATTCCGAAACGGACTTCAGGGTCTGCCCGGCGGCGGCGGCCGCGAAGGCGCCGGCGGCAACGGCTGCGACTACGACACGGCCACGAAGGGCCGAGGACGGGGGCGACAGGCGGTGCGAGCCCCGGACGCGGACGACCGCACCATCCAGTGCGTTCTCGAGCGCCGGGGAAGGAGCTTGGCCGCCGGGGGAGCGGTGTGAAGCCAAGACGGGGCCTTCCGTGTTCGGGGAGTCGGATCAAGAGCCCGGGCGGGGGAACCCGGTGAACGACCTCGGGGGTGGTTCGTTCGGTGCTCTCATTCGTGATCTGACTGTAATGGGGACGCGGGAACAGTAACGAAGCGGCACCCCGAACAGCAAGATATGACCGCGTCCTCGGCCGATCGGGCGACAGCGATCTGGCCGTTGTCCAGTGAAGATTACCCAAAGTTAGAGGAGGTTTACTCGTAACCTTGTGATTTGCGTTACAAGATCATGCGGCCATTCGGGGGTACCGGAGGCCACGGAAGGAGGCAAACCAGGGAAATATCCGGTTGCCCGGAGGCGTTGAAGGTGGCTTACCCGCATTCCGCTTCGAGTAGTGGCTCGTGGGGCTGACAGGGCTCTCGAAGGCTGGCGGCGCCTGGCGGGGCGGAGCCTGGCGGGCCGGCGGGGACTGGCCTGGTGGGCTGGATTGTCGGTCTGGTGGGGACTGGACTGTCGGACTGGACTGTCGGACTGGACTGGCGGGCTGGACTGTCGGACTGGCGGGGCTTGGCCCGGTGGACTGGCGGGCTGGACTGGCGGGGACTGGCCTGGCGGGCTGGCGAGGGAATGACAGCGGCCTGAAGTGGCCTGTCGCGCCCCTGCTGCCGGGCCCGTGCGGACCTGGCTTGCTAGCGTCGCCGTCGATGACTTCGCGCTCACGGCACCCCGGCGAGGACTCCGCAGCATCTTCAGCACTCGCGGAATCCGCCGGTCAGGCCGCCCTTGGGACCGCGTCCGAGCTTCTCCCGAACGAACCGGGTTCCCGCCCGCGAGCGCTCCTGCTGTCGGCGGGGCTGATGTCGGCCGGTGCGGTCGCGCTGGCCGCCGGCGGGCTGCTGCCCGTGGTCCGGGATGGTTCGCCCGGCTTCACCGCCTGGCCACAGCTGGTCGTGCTGGCCTTGGCGCCCGCGGTGGTCGTGCTCTACGCGGTGGCCGTCCGGCGCCCGGGGCTCGCGGCTGGGCTGGTGCTGGGGCTGACCGCGCTCGCCCCTGGGCGGTTGCTGGTGGACCTGCAGTTGCTCGCCGACGGCTCCCTGGCCACCCGTCCGGAACTGTTCCTCGCCGATCGGCTGCTCACCCTGCCCCCGGCGGGGCCGGGACTCTGGCTGCTGGTGGCGGGCCACCTGCTCACCCTCGCCGCCGGGGCGTTCGCCGCCGGGACCGCTCGCGACGAAGCGGAACTGGCGGGTGCGCTCGACGGCAAGCGCCGCTGGCGGCTGCTCGCGCCCCTGTTCGGTGTGGTCGGCGGGATCGGCCTGCTGCTGGCGCCGCTCGGTTCGGGCAACGCCTACCTGCTGGCGAAGAACGCCTTCGAAGGGCCGACGGTCGCGATGGCCGGGTATCTGCTGCTGGCGGCCTTGTTCCCGCTGACCGTGCTGGTGGCGGTGAGTTCGCCTTCGGCGGGGGTCGGCAAGGGCGGCTTCGCCGGCGCGGCGCTGGCGGTGCTCGCGGTCGGCGTGCCGCCGGTGGTGGCGGGGCTGGTCGTGGACCGGCTGTCGGTCGCGCCGGGTTCGGTGATGGTGACCGTCGCGGGCCTGGTGCTGCTCGGGCTGGCCTTCACCAGGTTCGACGTCGCGGACGCCGGGGAAGAGGTGAACGGCGATCGCGCCGGAGAGGCCAGACTGCCCGGGTTGTCCTGGTGGCGGTTGGCCACCGGCGGGCCGGCGCTGCTCGCGGCCGCGGCCGCCGTGGCGGGTGTGCTGGCCCCGGTCTTGAAAGCCAACGGCGCGACGCCCGTGCCCGAGACCCCCGCGCGCTGGTTGCTGCTCGGTGCCGCCGCGGTGCTCGCCGTGCCCGCGCTGTTCGTCTTCGTGCCGCGGCTCTCGGCGTTCGCCAGGGGAGTCGTCGCGGTCACCTGGGTGGGTGTCGTGCTCGCGGGCGCGGGCGTGCTGAGCGCGGCCCTGTCCGTGACCGAGGACAAGACGGTGGACCCCGCGCTGTTCGGCGTCACCCTTCCGGTGCCGTTGCCGGACGAGGTCGGCTACTCGACGGGTCCGGGCGTCGTCTGGACGTTCATCGCGCTCGCGCTGGCCGCGGTGGCGGGACTCGCCGCCGTGATCACCGGAGTTGTGGAGCGCGACGTCGACGCCGACAACGCCGACACCGCGGGGATGGATGGGCGGCGAGCGAACGGGAACGTGCTGACCCCGGTGGTCGCGGCGGCCGCGCTGGCGATCGCCGCGTTCGGCACGCCGGTGTTCACCGCGCCCGGCTACACCGCTCCCGGCCTGTGGTCGGACTTCGGCGCGGCGTCGTGGGGCCTGCTCAGCGCGCTCGCGGTCGTGCTCGGCTTGTACGCGCTCGTCGTGCGCTCGCGTCCGATCGCCGCCGCGTCCGCACTGGCCGGGGCGGCGCTGGTACTCGGCCTGCGCGCCGCGGAACTGCCGCTCGTCGGCTCGGAGTACGAAGGTTCGTCGGCGGGGATCGGGTTTTGGCTCGCGCTGGCCGCCGCCGCTGTCTCCCTCGTCGCGGCCGGGATGGCCATCGCGGGTTCGCGGCGGCCCGGATGACCCGGCGTCTCCTGCGCGTCGTGCTCGCCGAGTTCGCCACTGAAGACACGTCAGACACGCCGGCGATCGTGCTCGGCAGGTTGCTGCGTGACGACGGCGTCGAAGTCGTCTACGCCGGACGTCTCGACACCACCGAACAACTGGTCCGGACGGTCGAACAGGAAGATCCGGACATCCTCGGTGTCGTGCGGGGCGAGAGCGCCGGACCGGAGGGGCTCGCCGAGGCGCTTCCGGAGGTCCTTCTCTTCGCGGTCGGTAACGGCCCGGGCCGGTTCGAAAACGCCTTCGAAACCGTGGAAGAGGCGGCGAACTGGGTCTCCGGTGTGCGGTCTCACACCGTGGAAACACCGTCTGACCGCGTACGGTGACCGACTTCACCAGATGCGGAGTCCCCTGCTTCTGCGCAGGTCGCTAACCTCGACTGGTCCGACAGCGCGGTCCGGCAACGGACCACCACAGTGGCGTGTCGTCAGGAGACTGGAGTAGTGGACCTCTACGAATACCAGGCGAGGGATCTCTTCGCCGCCCACGGAGTACCGGTTCTGCCGGGTGCCGTGGCAAACACCCCCGAAGAAGCCAAGGCCACCGCCGAGAAGATCGGCAACCAGGTCGTCGTCAAGGCACAGGTCAAGGTCGGCGGCCGCGGCAAGGCCGGCGGCGTCAAGCTGGCTCAGACGCCGGACGAGGCCGCGGAAAAGGCCGAGGCGATCCTCGGTCTCGACATCAAGGGTCACATCACGCGTCGCGTGCTGGTGGCCGAAGCCTCGGACATCGCCGAGGAGTACTACTTCTCCTTCCTGCTGGACCGTGCGAACCGCACCTTCCTCGCGATGGCTTCGGCCGAAGGTGGCGTGGAGATCGAACAGCTGGCCGTCGAGCGCCCCGAAGCGCTCGCGAAGATCCCGGTCGACGCGATCACCGGTGTCGACAAGGCGAAGGCCGTCGAGATCCTGACCGCGGGCAAGTTCCCCGCGAACGTGGTCGACGAGGCAGCCGACGTCGTCGTGAAGCTCTGGGAGACCTTCGTCTCCGAGGACGCGACGCTGGTCGAGGTCAACCCGCTGGTCCGTGACCCGCAGGACAAGATCATCGCCCTCGACGGCAAGGTCACCCTCGACGAGAACGCCTCGTTCCGTCAGCCGGGCCACGAGGCCCTGGTCGACAAGGACGCGGAGAACCCGCTCGAGGCCAAGGCCAAGGCCAAGGACCTCAACTACGTCAAGCTCGACGGCGAGGTCGGCATCATCGGCAACGGCGCGGGCCTCGTGATGTCCACTTTGGACGTCGTGGCGTACGCGGGTGAGAAGCACGGCGGCGTCAAGCCCGCCAACTTCCTCGACATCGGCGGCGGCGCTTCGGCCGAGGTCATGGCGGCCGGTCTGGACGTCATCCTCAACGACACCGACGTGAAGAGCGTGTTCGTCAACGTCTTCGGCGGCATCACCGCTTGCGACGCGGTCGCGAACGGCATCGTCGAGGCGCTGAAGATCCTGGGCGACGAGGCCACCAAGCCGCTCGTCGTGCGGCTCGACGGCAACAACGTCGTCGAGGGCCGTCAGATCCTGGCCGACGCGAACCACCCGCTCGTGACCGTGGTGGACACAATGGACAACGCGGCCGACAAGGCCGCCGAGCTCGCCGCGGCAGGTGCGTGAGATGTCGATCTTCATCAACGAGAACAGCAAGATCATCGTCCAGGGGCTCACCGGCTCCGAGGGCATGAAGCACGCGACCAAGATGCTGAAGTCCGGCACGAACATCGTGGGTGGCGTCAACGCCCGCAAGGCGGGCCAGACGGTCACCATCGAGGACAAGGACCTCACCGTGTTCGGCACGGTCGAGGAGGCCATCAAGGAGACCGGCGCCGACGTGTCGGTCATCTTCGTGCCGCCGAAGTTCGCCAAGGACGCGGTCATCGAGGCGATCGACGCCGAGATCCCGCTCGCCGTGGTGATCACCGAGGGCATTCCGGTGCACGACTCGGCCTACTTCTGGGCGCACGCGGTCGCGAAGGGCAACAAGACCCGCATCATCGGGCCGAACTGCCCCGGCGTGATCAGCCCCGGCAAGTCGAACGCGGGCATCATCCCGGCCGACATCACCGGTGCCGGCCCGATCGGCCTCGTGTCGAAGTCCGGCACGCTGACGTACCAGATGATGTACGAGCTGCGTGACATCGGTTTCTCGACCGGTGTCGGTATCGGCGGCGACCCAATCATCGGGACCACGCACATCGACGCGCTCGAGGCCTTCGAAGCCGACCCCGAGACCAAGGTCATCGTGATGATCGGTGAGATCGGTGGCGACGCGGAAGAGCGCGCGGCGGCTTACATCAAGGACAACGTGACGAAGCCGGTCGTCGGTTACGTCGCGGGCTTCACCGCGCCCGAGGGCAAGACCATGGGCCACGCCGGCGCCATCGTCTCCGGCTCCTCCGGCACGGCGGCCGCGAAGAAGGAGGCCCTCGAGGCCGCCGGCGTCAAGGTCGGGAAGACCCCGAGCGAGACCGCCGTCCTGGCGCGCGAGCTGTACAACAGCCTCTGACCTTTCCGGAGACTGAAGCTTTCCCCGGCGGGGGGCGCGGGGCCCGCCGCCCCGCCCCCCCCCCGCCCGCACCCCCGC
>NZ_JBFBBY010000140.1:0-18643 GCF_040682875.1 Amycolatopsis sp. NPDC051071
GCGCCTAGCGCAAGGAAGGGGGCCTTCCTGTACTGGGGAAGGTGTGAAGGTCGAGTTTCTTCGGCTGAGCCGAGGGAAGGGGTCCTTCACGCGCCACCGTGGTGACTGGTGCCCTCAAGGAGTCCTTCACGGACCGGCCGCTACCCGGCTCACCGTCGTAGGTACCTGAAACACTCTTGGCTCGAACGACCCAAATCACTCACGAGCCCTCAGCTCACCCGAGCCAGTAACTCGTCCAGGAAACCACAGGCCTCGGAGGCCGCCCGGTCCGCGTCGCCGTCGGCGATGGCTTCCGCGAGCCCTTCGTGGCCTATCTCCGGCAGGTACTCCCCGCCCGGTGTCACGTTCGACGTCGCGGCCACGCTGGCCGTGATCACCTCGGTGAGTCCCCGGTACATCTCGGTCAGCAGGGTGTTATGTCCACTTTGGACGACAGCGAAGTGGAATTCCGCGTCGAGCCGGGCGAAATCCTCCCAGCGGCGCTCTCGCAGTTCGAGATTGCGCCGTTCGAGCAGTGAGCGCAGCCCGGCCACTTCCTCCTCGGTCCGCGACGCGGCGGCGAGCCGCGCGCCCTCGACCTCGAGGATGCGCCGCACCTGCAGCACCTCACGCAGTTCCGAGCCGCACAGCCGCCGGATCGCGCCCGAGACCTCACTCGTCGCGCGCACGTAGGTGCCGTCGCCCTGCCGGACTTCGAGCAGCCCCGTATGCGCGAGCGCGCGTACGGCTTCACGGACGGTGTTGCGTCCGACGCCGAGTTGCCCTGCCAGCTCGGGCTCGGTCGGAATCCGCTGCCCGATGGGCCATTCTCCCTGCGTGACGGCGTCACGCAGCTGCTCGATGACCTGATCGACCAGGCCGGCACGGCGCGTGGTGGCCAATGGCACAGCGTTATCCCTTCATCCAATCATCCTATGTATGTGATACTAGCCGACGTGCGTGTCGACTCCCAGAAATCCGCGTCCCCGTTCGACGAGCGTCTCGAACTCGAAGGCTCGATCGAAACGGAGTGGCGGCCGGGAGTGATCACCGGCGGCGTACTGCTCGGTGTCGCGGTGATCTTGGTGGCGCTGAACCTGCGCCCGGCGATCACCAGCGTCGGCCCGATCCTCGGCGAGATGCGCGATGACCTCGGCGCCACCGCGACCTGGGCGGGCGTGCTCACCACGCTCCCTGGCCTCTGCTTCGCCGCCGCGGGCTTCGCCGCACCCGCCCTGGCCCGCCGGTTCGGCATCGGCGCGGCCATCGCGTCCGCCCTCTCGGTTTTGGCTGTCGGCCTGGTCCTGCGGGTGCTCGACGGACCGTATGTCGTGCTCGGCGGAACGCTCGTCGCCACGGCCGGTATCGCCTTGGCGAACGTGCTGATCCCAGTCGTCATCAAGGACTCCTTCCCGGCGCGTGTCGGCATGATGACCGGCGTCTATACCGCCGCTCTCCAGGGCGGAGGCGCCCTGGGGTCAGCGCTCACCCCTCCCTTGGAGAACGCGTTCGGCGGCTGGCGTCAAGGTCTCGGCGCCTGGTCGGTGCTGGCGGTGCTCGCACTCCTCGGGTGGATTCTCGCAGCACGCGGAACAGGGCGTGCACCCGTTGCCGAGGCAGGCAAGCAGGGTAGCGGGCGTTCACTGCTGCGTAGCCCGCTTGCGTGGATGGTCACCCTTTTCTTCGGAACTCAGGCCTTTTTGGCCTACGTCGTGATGGGCTGGCTGCCCGAAGTGATGATCGATGCCGGGATCGCCAAGGGAGACGCCGGACTGCTGCTGGGCCTGATCTCGCTCATCGCCGTCCCGATCAGCCTCGTCGTGGCGCCGATGGCCGCGCGGCAGCGCAGTCAGAGCCCGTGGATCGTCGGGCTGGGTGTCTTCGGCTTCGCCGGCATGGTCGGCATGATGGTCGCCCCCGCCGCGGCACCGCTGGTCTGGAGTCTCCTGATCGGGCTCGGGATGAGCGTCTTCTCGCTGGCGCTGACGGTGATCGCGCTGCGGGCGCGCACCGGCGCCGACACCGCGCGGCTGTCGGGGATGGCGCAGGGTATCGGCTACCTGATGGCGGCCGTCGGACCGTTCCTGTTCGGTCTGCTCCACGACCTCACCCAAGGCTGGACCGTGCCCTGGATCATGATGCTCGCGATCTTCGCCGCGCAGATGACCTTCGGTGCCCTCGCCGGCCGTCGCCGGTTCGTCTGAACGCGTTCAAAAAACTGCTTGACCCCGGGTCGGGCGGAGCTCTAGCCTGAGTGAGTTGAACCTGTTCAAAAACTCGGTTCTGGGGGTCGGCGTGGTAGAGGAACTGGCAGTCGGGACGGCTCTGGCCTGCTTCGCCGCGGTGTGTATCACGGTGGCGCCCGTGCGGGCGGCCCCGGTGGTGTCGCCGTTCGAGTTCTACCGCGCCGTGGACCGCGTATGCGTGCAGGTGGGTTCGGAAAGCGGCGCCGCGATCAGGCGCTACTGGCCGGACCCGAAGGGGGACGCCGCGGTCGAGCTGCGCAAGTGGCAGCACTACGTCGCGGCGAAGGTGGACGACGCCAAGGACGTTCTCAAGGGGGCGACGGGGGTCCGCACGATGCCGGGGAACGCGGCATCGGCGCGTGAGGAGTTCTTGGCGGCCGTCCGCCGCTACGTCGAGGCGGGCGGGCGGTTCTCGGGGGTGGGGGCAGGCTCGCTCGCCCTGATGGTCGTCTCGGACTACACGAGGAACGACGTGAGCGAACTGGCGGTGCGGAACGGGGCCCGCAACTGCGAACGCGTCGTCTGAAGTGTCATGAGGGGTCCCCATAGGACGAAATTCGTCCTATGGGGACCCCTTATGACATCGCGCCGGGGCCGCCGCGACCAGAGGACTACTCGCGGCGCCCAGGGCTCAGTCCGGCGCCCAGGGCTCAGTCCGGCACCAGGGCTCAGTCCAGTGGCAGGTTCAGCAGAGCGTTCTCGACGAGTTCCGGCATCGCCGGGTGGATCCAGTACTGGCCGCGCGCCATGCTCTTCGCGTCCAGGCCGAAGCTCATCGCCTGGATCAGCGGCTGGATCACCGACGACGCCTGCGGGCCGATGATGTGCGCGCCCAGCAGTTGCCCGGTGGCTGGGTCGGCGAGCAGCTTCGCGAAACCGGTGGTGTCCTCCATCGCCCAGCCGTAGGCGATGCCGGCGTAGTCCTGGTGCGAGGTCACGTACGTGACGCCCCGCTCGCGCGCCTCCCGCTCGGTCAGCCCGACCGAAGCGACCTGAGGCGACGTGAACACCGCGTGCGGGACGAAGCGGTGATCGGACTCGATCCGCTCGTCCGGGTGCAGCAGGTTGTGCTGTACGACGCGCTGCTCGTGGTTCGCGACGTGCTTCAGTTCGTGGACCGACGAGAGGTCGCCGAGCGCGTAGATCCCGTCGACCACCGTCTGCTGGTACGCGTCGACCACGACGTGCCCGCGTCCGCCGGTGGTGACGCCGGTGGCGGCGACGTCGAGGAGGTCGGAGTTCGGCGTCCGCCCGGTGGCGACCAGCAGGACGTCGGCCTCGACGGTCTCGGCACCCTGCGGGCCTTCGAGGTCGAGGGCGACCCCCGTCGCGGTCTTGCGCGCACGGACGGTCTTCCGGTCGAGCCGGACGTCGAAGCGCTGCGTGGCCAGTTCGGTGAACCGGGCGCTGACGTCGTCGTCCTCGGAACGCAGGAGCGCGCCGGACCGGTTGACCACGGTCACGTTCACCCCGAACGAGGCGAAGACGTGCGCGAACTCGGCCGCGATGTACCCGCCGCCGAGAATCACGATGCTTGTGGGCAGTTCGTCGAGCCGCATCACGGTGTCGGAGGTGTGGTAGCCGGCCTCGGCGAGCCCGGGGACGTCGGGGATCACCGGACGTCCGCCCGCGGCGAGCACGAAGCGGTCGGCGGTGATCGTCTCGGCCGGGCGGCCGTCGGGGTAGCTGACCTGGAGTTCCTTGTGCCCGGTGAAGCGGCCTTCGCCCTCGTACACGGTGACGTTCTTGTTGTCCTCGTGCTCGACGCGGTACTCGCGCCCGCCGGCGGCGATCGGGTCGATGCGGCCGAAGATCCGGTCGCGGACGTCACGCCAGCGGACTCCGACGAGCTCCTCGTCGACGCCGAACTTCGCCGACGAAGCGGGGGTGGCCGCGACGTTGGCGGCGTGCACGAACATCTTCGTCGGGATGCAGCCCACGTTCAGGCAGGTGCCGCCGAACGTGCCCTTCTCCACGATCGCCGTGTTCCAGTCCGCGAAACGCGGATCGAGGATCGAGTTACCCGATCCGGTACCGACGATCACCAGGTCGTAGTGGGGCACGTGACTTCCTTTACGGCGGGAGCGAGGTGGTTCCGACTCTAGCCAACTTGTCACGGGGACCGGTTGTTCCCGGTCAGTGCCCGTTCGAGCTGAAGTGCATCCGGTCCTTCGGGGTGGTCCACGTGCCGCCCCAGGTCCAGCCGATCGCGGAGAAGGCGGCCACGGCCGGATCTCCCGGAGTGATCATCCCCGGCCGCCGGTTCCCTCGGTCGAGGTACGCCGACGCGAGTTCGGGCAGCACAAGATCGCCCTTGGTGTACGGGTTGCAGAACGGGTTGACGTCGATCGCGAGCCCGTAGGCGTGCGCGGACCAGTTCGTCTGGCCGCGAGCCGGACGGCAGACGAAGGCGTTGGTGTTATTGCCGTCACCCGTCGGGGGAGCGGTCAGTTCGGGCGGCGCGGTCACGCGCATTTCCTCGATCGGGAACTTCGCGGCGAACAACCGCCCGAAAACGGTGACGACGGCGTTGGCGACCGAAGCGTTCACGAGCATTTCCCCGGTATGCGCTCGGCCGTCGAAACCCCAGAACGACAACGTGAGATAACGCAGTACACCCGCCTTGACCGGGCAGCCGGATTGCCAGGTGCCGCGGGCGAGCACGTCGGCAGGGACCGCGTTCACCGTGCCCGCGAACCGGTTCTTGGCAGGGGGCGGGAGCACGTCCACGGTCGGCAAAGACCTGTCGGCCAGCACGGGAGGAGTCGGGAGAATCTGCCCGAAACCGTCACGGCGCAAGGGAAGCGGCTTCGCGCCGACCTGCCAGGCGGATGCGGGCGGCGGTGGGGAAGAGCTCGGCGCTGACGACGTTTTCGGTGGCGTGGTCACCGAAACACCGCTGATGGCCGATGTGGACGGTGATGTGACAGGGGGTTCCGGAGCCGGGGCGGAACACGACAGCACGAGAAACGCCGTGGCCGCCAGAATCGTCGCCGTCGCTCGCACGAGGTCCAGCGTGACAGATGCGCTCGGTGAGGACAGGTCCACCCGTTTCAGTGACACCGCATCGAGCCTTTTCCGATTAGGGTATTCGCGATCGCTTGTGTACGCGCTGGAGTCGAAGGACAGCCCAGTGCCGCGGCGTCTCCGCCCCGGTGAAGGGAATGAACATGCCCAAGAAGTCACGTCGCACGCTGCTGATCGCTGTCGGAGCGGTACTCGCGACAGCCGTCATGGTCCCTGTCGCGGTCACCAGCGCGTCGGCCGACGACAGCGCGGTCGCGGGTCCGCGGCAGGCCGCCGAGCCGAGGATCGTGGGCGGCGGTAAGGCTTCGGTGTCTCAGTACCCGTACGCGGTCTACTTGGCCGACCCCCAAGGCAACCAGTACTGCGGCGCGGTGATCGTCAGCTCCACGACGGTCACGACAGCGGCGCATTGCGCGGTCGCGTACAAAAGCGCCGACGTCCGGGTCATCGCGGGACGGCAGGACAAAAGCTCGACCAAGGGCGTGGAACTGCGCGTTTCGCGGGTCTGGGTGAGCCCCGACTACAAAGGAGAACCCGGTAAGGGCGACGACATCGCGGTGATGACGGTCAGCGGGCAACTACAGTACCGGCCCGCGAAGGTCGCTGACTCCGGCGACGCCGAGCTGTACAGCGAAGGCACGAAGGCGACGGTGCTCGGCTGGGGCCGGGTCGCCGAGGGGGGCGCGCGCTCGGATTATCTGCGCAGCGCGGTCGTCCCGGTGGCCAGTGACGAGACCTGCCGTACCGCGTACTCGGGCTACGACCCGAGCGACATGGTGTGCGCCGGCTATCCCGAAGGCGGGGTCGACGCCTGCCAGGGCGATTCGGGCGGCCCGCTCGTCGTGGGTGACACGGTGATCGGCATCGTTTCGTTCGGTGAAGGCTGCGCGAGGCCGAACAAACCCGGCGTGTACACGCGTGTCTCGCATTACGCGAAAGAGATCGCCGGTCAAAACAGCCGCGGCCTGATCGGCTGATCGATGCCTTCTTCACGCCCGATGTGCTAACAAGTGGGCGTGAGCACCGACACCCCGATCACCGAGACCACGTCGTTCCCGCTGTCCGTCGCCGGTGACGAGATCACCGCCGCACAGTTGCACGACATCCTCCGTCTGCGCGTCGACGTGTTCGTCGTCGAGCAGAAGGCCGCCTATCCCGAGATCGACGGACGTGACCTCCTGCCTGGCACACGGCACCTCTGGATCGGCGGTTCCGTCGGCGTCGACTCGTATCTGCGCGTGCTGCAGGACGCCGGGGGCACTTTCCGCATCGGCCGGGTGTGCACGTCCGCCCGCTCCCGCGGCAAAGGCCTGGCGGGACGGCTGATGGAGACCGCGCTCGGCGGAATCGGCGACGCGCCGTGCGTCCTCGACGCACAGGCGTACGCGAAGAACTTTTATGCCAAGTACGGCTTCGCGGCCGAAGGCGAAGAGTTCGAAGAGGACGGCATCCCGCACATCACGATGTGGCGCCGGGAGGTGCCGCGGCCGTGATCACCTCGACAGCGCGGTCCACGTCGGCCTCGGTGAGGTCGGCGCGCGCGGTCAGGCGAAGACGGGAGATGCCGTCGGGCACGGACGGCGGGCGGAAGCAGCCGACCCGCACCCCCTGATCCGCGCATTCGGCGGCCCACGCGACGGCGGCTTCCGCCGACGGCGCCTGCACGGAGATCACCGCGGCGTCCGGGACACTGACCCGGAAACCGGCCGCTTTCAGTTGGTAGGCGAGGTTTCCGGCGGCCTCGACCACTTTGGCGGCGAGTTCCGGCTCGGCCTTCAGCGCGTTGAGCGCGGCCATCGCGGCGGCGGCGCTGGACGGCGCGAGTGCGGTGTCGAAGATGAAACTACGCGCGGTGTCCACGAGATGCTTGATCACGCGCCGCGGGCCGAGTACCGCTCCGCCTTGTGCGCCAAGGGATTTCGACAGCGTGATGGTGGTGACGACGTCCGGCGCGCCGGAGAGACCGGCGGCGTGGACGGCACCGCGGCCGCCCTTACCGAGGACACCGAACCCGTGGGCGTCGTCGACGAGCAGTGACGCGCCGTGCTCCCGGCAGACACCGGCGAGTGCTTCCAGCGGGGCGATGTCGCCGTCGACGGAGAACACGGAATCGGTGACGACGAGCGCGCGTGGTTTGCGGCGGGTGGAGAGCGCGTGCTTGACCGCGCTCGGGGTGCTGTGCGCGACCGCGGCGACGTCCGAACGGGACAGGCGGCAGCCTTCGATCAGCGAGGCGTGGATGTACTTGTCCGTGACGATCGCGGAATCCGCGCCGGACAGGGCCGTGACGGCGCCGAGGTTCGCGGTGAAACCGGAAGAGAAGACCAGCGCGGCCTGCGTGCCGCAGAAGCGGGCGAGTTCGTGCTCGAGTTCGGCGTGGACCTCGGTGGTCCCGCTGACGAGCCGGGAACCGGTCGACCCGGCGCCCCAGCGCAACGCCGCCGCCGCGGCCGCTCCGGCGACCCGTTTGTCACGGGCCAGGCCGAGGTAGTCGTTGCCGGCGAGGTCGAGTTCCGGGCTCTGTGCCTGCCTGATGCGCAGCTTGCGCACCAGCCCGGCCTCGGCCCGCTTCTCCGCCTCGACGTCGAGCCAGTCGAAAACCTGCTCGGGTGGGAGGTTCTGGGGAACGGGGCCGGGAGAAGTCACGTCCCGCAGTCTCCCATCCGCCGTCCGCAAACCGGTCAGATGGGTGCCAGAAGACGGAACTCGCGTGCTTGAAGACGTGACTCGCGTGCTTGAAGAGGGAACTCGCGTGCTTGAAGAGGGAACTTGCGTGCTTAAAGACGGAACTCGCGTGATCGGAGACGGAACTCGGGAGTTCCGCCCTCAATCACGCGAGTTCCGGTCAGGAGCACGCGAGATAGGGACTAGCTGTCGTAGCTGCGACGCGGGCGTCCGGTGCCCGGACGCTGCGGGCGGCCGGCGCCTGCGCCGCCGCCGGACTCGCCACGACGGGGGCGGCCGCGGAAGCCGCCGGGACGGCCGCCTTCGCGGTGTCCGCCGTGACCCTCGCGGGAGCCCTGGTAGCCACCGCGGTCGCCGCCACCGTAGCCACGGCCACCGCCGCGACGCGGGGACTCACGACGACGTTCGATGACCGGCTCGCCGCTGGGCTGCTGCGCACCGGTGATGCGAGCGAGCTCGGCGTCGCCGGGGCGGACCGTGGTCTGCTCCGCGCGGACACCGGCGCGGTCGGTCATCCGGCGCACCATGCGGCGCTGGTCGTTCGTGACCAGCGTGACCACGACACCGGACGCCCCGGCGCGCGCGGTGCGGCCGGCGCGGTGCAGGTAGTCCTTGTGATCGGCGGCGGGGTCGACGTGCAGCACCAGCGAGATGTCGTCGACGTGGATACCGCGCGCGGCGACGTCCGTGGCGACGAGCACCGGGGCGAAGCCCTCCTTGAAGTCGGAGAGGACCCGGTTGCGCTGGCCCTGCGTCTTGCCGCCGTGCAGTGCGGCCGCGTGGACGCCCTTCTCGCGAAGACGCTCGGTGAGGCGGTCCACGTGGTGCTTGGTGCGGACGAACATGATCGTGCGGCCCTCACGGGCACCGATCTCGGTGATGATGTCCTGCTTGTCCTGGTGCGACACCTGGAGCACGTGGTGGTCCATGGTGGTGACGCTCGCGGTCGACGGGGCGACCGAATGCGTGACCGGGTTCGTCAGGTACGCCCGGACCAGGCGGTCGACGTCACCGTCGAGGGTCGCCGAGAACAGCAGGCGCTGGCCGTCACGCGGCGTCAGGTCGAGGATCTCGCGAACCTGCGGCATGAAGCCCATGTCGGCCATCTGGTCGGCTTCGTCGAGGGCGATGAAGTTGACCTCGGACAGCGACGCGGTGCCCTGGCGGACGTGGTCCGACAGCCGGCCGGGGGTGGCGATCAGCAGGTCGACGCCGCGGGAAAGCGCGTCGGCCTGACGGGTGAAGGCCATGCCGCCGACGGCGGTACGGCACCACAGGCCGAGGGATTTGGCCAGCGGGGTCAGCGAGTCGGCGACCTGCATCGCCAGCTCACGGGTCGGAACCAGGATCAGCGCGCGGGGGTGCTTCGGACGGGTCTTGCCGCCGTTGAGCCGGGTCAGCATCGCGAGGCCGAAGGCCAGGGTCTTGCCGGAACCGGTCTGGGCGCGGCCCAGCACGTCGCGGCCCGCGAGCGCGTCGGGGATGGTCGCCGACTGGATCGGGAAGGGGGTGGTGATACCGCCCTCGGCCAGAGCCTTCAGCAGCGGCTCGGGAAGCCCGAGCTCCGCCCAGGTCGTGGCCTTGACACTCTCGACGGCGTCGTCATGCAGCATCGAGTCACCCGAGGGACGGGTGCGCGGCTTGCGGTGCTGCCGGGCCGACGGTGAGGTGGGGCCGGAGTTGAACGTGACTGTCACAAATACCTCTCGGACGTGGCACGTCACAAGGAGGCCCGGGCTGCCCGCGCGCAGGCAGGGCAAGATGGTGTGCACAGATGGGCGTTCACAGGGACGAACCCGGCACACCGCGTCTGCATGACACCGCGCGCCAATTGGTTGATACGAAGACCACGAGCCATTCGGTTGGCTTTGGAGGCGACGGACACCACTCATCCACGCCGCCGGTTGCGGTCTAGTACTACTGTACCGGACCGTTATCCGGCCTCCCAATTGGAGGGACCGATTGTGGGCAGGGTCTCCACGACGGCTCCGCGACGTGGTCGCCACCAGGTGTCATGAAGGGGTCTTTCAAGACGGATCGCGTCCTGAAAGACCCCTTCATGACATTGTGGACGGTCGCCGGTGCCGTCAGCGAAGACCGGCTATCTCCTTGAGTTCCCCGATCAGTTCGGGGACCGCGGTCAGCCGCTCTGGCAGCCCACGCGAGTGGAACCACGTGGCGATGTTCCGTACGTCCCGCGTGAGGAACTCGAGCCCGCCGGGGTTGGCGACGACGTCGACCACCTGTGGCAGGTCGATCACCATGATCCGCCCGCGGTGGACGAGCAGGTTGTACGCCGAGAGGTCGCCGTGCGCGAGACCCTGCGACGCCAGCAGTTCCAGCATCGCCGACGTCTGGAACCACAGTTCCCGCAGTTGTCCGGGCTCGGGCCGGACCTGCGCCAGCCGCGGCGCGGCGGTGTCGGCGTCGCCGAGGAACTCCAGCAGCAGTTCGGTGCCGTCGCGCTGGACCGGGTACGGCACCGGCGCGCCGACCATCCAGAGCTTGCTCAGCGCGGCGAACTCGGCCACCGCCCACTGTTCGGCGATGAGGTTGCGGCCGAAACTGCTGCGTGCCTCCATCGCCCGCATCTCCCGTGACCGCCGCATCCGCCTGCCTTCGAGGTATCCGGCGTCGCGGTGGAACAACCGGTGCTCGCCACTGCGATACCGCTTGGCCGCGAGCACCGTGCCCTCGGTGCCGGGCAGGTTACGCCGGACGAGGTGGACGTCGGCCTCCTTGCCGGTTTTGAGGATGCCGAGTTCGGTGTCGACCGCCGCCAGTTCGGTGATCACCCAGTCCGGCCGCGGCCGCGGCCCTTGCTCGGCGTCTCCCCACGTGCTCCAACGGTCGGCGCCGTCGGGGATGGCGGTTTCGGTGTAGGCGTCTTCACGCAGCCGGGCGAGCCGGACGCGTTCGTCTTCGGTGAGCCGTCCGCTACGCGTCGGTTCGGGCTCGTCGTCGAAACGAGCGCGACGGGTACGGCGCGGGCGGTCGTGAGTTTCTTCGAGATCGTGCTTGCGCACTGGTGGGTTCTCCTAGTCAGGGGTGCCCCACCGGGCGAGCGTCGTGGCTCAGCCGCGCGGGGCGAGTGGATGGGGGCGGCCAACGCCCCGGACAGTCATCTGCACGACGCACCTCCCTGTCGCATCCACCGGCTCCTGCCGGATCGAGCACGATCATCCCGGACGCACTCAGCCGTCCGCAACCGAATTGATTTCTACGCTGAACGCAGCCCGGCCAGTTCGCTCCGCGACCGCACTTTCAGCTTCCGCAGCACGCTCGCGACGTGCTGTTCCACCGTGCGCCGGGACAGGAACAGCACCTCGGCGATCTCCCGGTTCGTATGCCCGGCGGCGAGCAACCGGGCGACGTCGCGCTCGCGCGGCGAGAGCTCGTCGCCGTAACCCCGGCGCCCGCGTCGCGACGGGGCGACGGCGCCGGTGGACCGGAACGCGTGGCGGCAGCGCGCGGCGTCGCGGGTGGCGCCGAGGTGGTCGAACACCTCCGCGAGCGCGGCGAACGCCTCGGCGACGTCTTCGTTCCCGGCCAGCCGGCAGCGCGCGGCCCGTTCGGCGATCAGCGCCGCGTGATACGGCGCCGGCAAGGCTTCGTAGCGCGTCCGTGCCTGCTCGAAGGCCTCGATCGCCTCCGCGTGGTCGCCCCGTGAAGCCGCGACGAGCCCGCGGTTCGCGGCCAGCGCGGCGTGGGTCGACGGCGCGTCGAGGCCGCCGATCTCGCGTTCGAACTCGTCCGTCAGGGCCTGTGCGGCGGCGTCGCGGCCGGTGACGCAGTACGCGTCGGCGGCGGCCACGACCAGATCCGCGCCCCAGGCCCAGACACCCTTGGCGCGCAACAGGTCCAGGCCCTTTTCCGCCTGCGCGACGGCGGCTTCGCCCAGATCCTGCGCGAGCAGCATGCTCGCCATCCCGGCATGCGCGGCGATGACCACCGGCGTGTAAGCGTTCTCCGGCTGGTCCGCCGCGGTACCGGCGAACCGGATCGCCGCCTCGTCCCATTCACCGCGGGCGGCGGCGAGCAGGCCGAGCACCAGGCAGAGTTCGCTGGTCACCGGCAGGAGATCGCGGTACTCGTCGATCAGCGCGTCGGCGCGTTCGGCGAGGCCGTCCCAGTTCCCGGTGAGCCAGTCGGTGTGGACCGCGGTCGTGCGTGCCGTGCCGACGACGTACGGCGCACCGCAGTCGGCGGCCAGCTGCATCCCGCTGCGCAGCAGGCTCCTGGCGCGCCGGTGGTGCCCGATCCAGGCGCAGGCGTCGGCGCCGTTGCAGTGCAGCCGCGCCAGATGCCGTTGCTCGTCGGCCGAACCGACGGTGACGGGCACCCGGTCCAGCATCTTCCAGCCCCGCGCGTCGCCGATGTGCAGCCGCGACGCCACGTTGTTGGCCATCAGGATGAGGATCAGGCGCCGGTCGGTGGCGCGTTCGATGAGCTCGTCGACCCGGTCCATCCACCGCCGGTGTTCGTGCAGCGGGGTCGAGCCGACCCACGGCTGCGCGAGGACGCCCATCCCGCGTCCGGCGAGGTCGGGGCGGTCGGCGAGGTCGTTGACGGCGAGTTCGATCTCCGTCCTGGCCGCCTCCAGCCCGCCTGCCTGGCGGACCAGCAGGAGCCCGAGACCCAGCCGGACCTCACCGCTCAGCCTTCCGGACAGCCTGCCGTCGGTGAGCAGGCGCTCCAGCGCCGGGATGACCTCCGCCTGGCCCAACCCGTTGCAGGCCACCGAACTGAACTTGACCGCCAGCCTGTCCACATCGGACGGTTGCAGGCCTGGTTCGTCGAGCAGCGTGCGGAGCAGGTCCGTCGCCGTGGCGAGGTCGCCGACGGCGGACGCCTGATCGGCGGCCGCTTCGCCGTACTTCAGGGCACCGGCCCGGTCGCCTGCCTTGCGGCAGTGCTCGGCGAGCCGGACGAGCGACTGCGGCAGGCGATCACGCAGCAGCCGGGCCGCGCGCCGGTGCAGTTCCTGACGGTCGGGGCCGGGGATGGTGCGGTAGACGGCCTGCTGGGCGAGCGCGTGCCGGAACCCGTACTCGCCCTCACCGGTCTCCACCAGGACGTTGCGTTCGAGCGCGAGGACCAGTGCCCGGTGGGCGCGTTCGGGAGTGAGCGCGGCCGCGGTGGTCAGCAGGTCCGAAGTGGACGGTGTGGCGAGGACGGCGGCGGCCTCGGTGATCCGGCGGGCGGCGGGTGGCAGCGCGGCGAGCCGTTCGACCGTCGCGTCACGCAGTGGCGCCGGGACTTCGACCGCGTCGAGCAGACGCCGCGCGGTCGCGCCGTCGGCATGCGCCGCGCCGTTCGGATCACCGAGGGCGTGCAGGGTCTCCTCGACCACGAACGGGATCCCCGCGGTCCGCTCGTGCAGCCGCGTGGCGAACTCCGCCGACACGTTCGGCTCGCCGAGCAGGGCCGACACCAGTGCCTGGACGCCGTCGCGGTCCAGTGGCCGGAGCGTGACGAGCACGTGTTCGGTGCCGGGCGCGGGCCGGTACGCGCTGCCGAGCGGGATGCCGCCGGGTGTCTCCTCGCGCCGGTAGGTGAGCAGGAGGGTCAGTCCGGTCGGCGGGTCGGTCATCAGGAACCGCAGGAGACGACGCGAGCCGTCGTCGGCCCAGTGGAGGTCTTCGACGAGGACGACGTGCGGGCCCAGTGAGCCGAGCAGCGCGCGGACTGCGCGGAAGAGCCGGTGCCGTTCGGCCCTGGGGTCACCGAGCCGGGGCGGTGGCGTGGGCAGGAAGGCCGCGAGTTCCGGCAGGTAGGGCGCGAGCACCCCGGTCACGGGGTTGAGCTCACCCGTCGGGCGGACATCCTTGAGCGCGTCGAAGACGACGCCGTAGGGGAACGGCTCGCGCAGCGGCTGGCAGCTCCCGGTCAAGACCGGCCGTCCGGCCAGTTCCGGGCGGCCCAGCAGTTCGGTCGCGAGCCGGGTCTTGCCGACGCCGGCTTCCCCTTCGAGCATGATCACCGCGGGCGAGCGCATCGCGCCGTCGAGAATCCGCCTCAGTTCCACATCACGGCCGACGAGTACCGGAGAACTGGTCCTGCGTCGGCATCCACCGAGCACCATGCCGGGTCACCCCCGCTTCACGAACAACCCCGTTCGAGTGAACGCAGCTTAAGCGCGTGCTCAGTGCGTGCGGAACCCGCTCGGACGGTCACACAACTTTCGTAGGGATGGTGAATTTCCCTAATAGATACGTAGTCCTACGGACCGTTGCCTCGCTTGTTCGCGCAGGTCCCGCCACCCGAAAGTGAGTCAAGCGTGACTGCTCGTCACGGCGTTGACCGGGATTCCGGTCAGTGTGAACCACCTGTTCGAGTGAACGGAGCTCAGGAAATGCGTGGAGAACTTCGACGTCACCGGATCGCCGGTGCGGTGCTCACCGGGGCTTGCGTAGCCGCCTCGATGGCCTTCGCCGGACCGGCCACGGCCGCCGAGGGGCAGATCCGCGGCGCCGGTGTGCCGGGAGCCGTCACGGACGGGTACATCGTTTCGCTGAAGAGCGGCGACGCGGGCCTCGCCGCGAAGTACGGCGGCCAGCTGAAGGCGACCTACACCGCCGCGCTGAACGGTTTCTCGGCGAAGATGACCGAGGCACAGGCCAAGCGGCTCGCCGCCGACCCCAATGTCGACTTCGTCCAGCAGGACGCCGTCGCCCATATGACCGGCACCCAGACCAACCCGACCTGGGGCCTCGACCGGATCGACCAGAAGAACCTGCCGCTGGACAGGAAGTACACCTACCCCAACGACGGTGCCGGGGCCACGGTCTACGTCGTCGACACCGGTGTCGACTACCGGCAGTCCGAGTTCGGCGGCCGCGCGAGCAGCGGTTACGACTTCATCGACAACGACAGCGACGCCCGTGACTGCCAGGGTCACGGCACGCATGTCGCGGGCACCGTCGGCAGTGCCACCTACGGCGTGGCCAAGGGTGCCAAGATCGTCGCGGTCCGGGTGCTGAACTGCCAGGGCAGCGGCCAGTACTCGCAGATCATCAGCGGGATCGACTGGGTCGTGAAGAACGCCAAGGGCCCGTCCGTGCTCACCATGAGCCTCGGCGGACCGGCCGACTCCGGGGTGGACTCCGCCGTGCGCCGCGCTGTCTCGGCCGGCATCACCAACACGGTGGCCTCGGGCAATTCCAACACGGACGCCTGCGGCACGAGCCCGGCCCGCGTGCGTGAGGCCATCACCGTCAACGCCACCCAGAACGACGACCGCCGGTCCACGTTCTCGAACTACGGCAGCTGCACCGACATCTTCGCGCCGGGCACCAACATCACCTCGCTGCGCAACGGTGGCGGCACCCAGCAGATGAGCGGTACCTCGATGGCGACCCCGCATGTCGCCGGCGCGGCCGCGATCTACCTGACGTCGCACCCGTCGGCCAACCCGGCCGCCGTGGCCTCCGGTCTGGCGAGCGCCGCCACCAGCGGTGTCGTGACGAGCCCTGGCGCCGGTTCGACCAACAAGCTGCTGAACGTGGCGGGTCTCTGATGCGCCGCGGCGTGCGGGTCGGACTGGTCGCTGTCGCGGCCACCGCGCTGGCCGCGTCGATCGTGGGGACCGCCACCGCCGCGCAAGCGGAAGGCGTTGTCGTACAAGCGAACCAGCATTACGGAGATCAGTACATCGTGGTGCTCCACGATGTCGGCACGATGGCCGTCGAGCAGTCTTCGGCCGCACTGACCAGCCGCTACGGCGGCGAAGTCCGGTCGGCGTACAAGACCGTGCTGCGTGGCTTCTCGGCCAAGGGCCTGTCGGAGCAGCAGGCCCGGCGGCTCGCGGCCGATCCGGCGGTCAAGGCGGTCTACGAGGACGGCACCGCGCGTGCCGTCGGCACCCAGGCCAACCCGACCTGGGGTCTCGACCGGATCGACCAGAAGAACCTGCCGCGGGACAAGAGCTTCACGTATCCGAACACGGGCGAGGGCGTGACCGCGTACGACCTCGACACCGGCATCAACGCGGACAACCCGGAGTACGAGGGCCGCGCGTCCATCGGCAAGGACTTCGTCGGCGGCAACGGGAAGGACTGCAACGGGCACGGCAGTCACACCGCGGGCACCATCGGCAGCAAGACCTACGGCGTGGCCAAGAAGGTCAAGCTCGTCGGGCTGAAGGTGCTGGGCAACGACTGTTCGGGCAACGGCCCCGACTCCGCCATCGTCGACGCGGCCGAATGGCTGACCGCGAACGGCACCAAACCGGCGGTGGCGAACCTGAGCCTGCGGATGGACCAGGTCGGGCTCGGCGACGACGTCATCAAGAAGTCCATCGCGGCGGGCTTCGTCTACGCGGTGGCGGCGGGCAACGAGAACCAGGACGCCTGCAACGTCAGCCCGGCCCGCATCCCCGAGGCGATCACGGTCGGTGCCTCGGACGAGAACGACAACAAGTCCTCGTTCTCCAATCACAGTTCGTGCGTGGACATCTTCGCTCCTGGCAGCAACATCACGTCGCTGTCCACGTCCAACGGTGGTTCGGCGAATATGAGCGGGACGTCGATGGCCACGCCGCATGTGGCCGGGGCGGCGGCGCTGTACCTCGCCGCGAATTCCGGTGCCACCGCGCAGCAGACGCGGGACGCGCTGGTGAACAACGCCTCCGACGGAGTGCTCAAGGGACTGCCGTCCGGCACGGTGAACAAGCTGCTGAACGTGTCGTTCATCGGCGGTGGCGGCCCCGGCCCGAAGTGCGGGGCCAAGTCGAACACGACGCCGGTGTCCATTCCGGACGCGGGTGACGCGGTGACCAGTTCGGTGACGCAGGAAGGCTGCGACGGCAAGGCGTCGGCGACGCTGCCGGTCAAGGTCGACATCGCGCACACCTACACCGGTGACCTGGCGATCGACCTGATCGGACCGAGTGGTGCGGTATTCGGTCTCAAGCAGGCGGGAGGGATCGGCGAGGCGAGCGGCGTGCACACGTCGTACACGGTGAACGCCTCGTCCGAACCGGCGAACGGGACCTGGAAGCTGCGGGTCCGTGACGTTTACCGGTTCGACAGCGGGACGATCGAAGGGTTCTCCATCACCTTCTGAGTCCTTGCGAACGGCGGTGCGCCGCGGTCACGATGACCGCGGCGCACTGTCGTTTCGCTGGGAGGATCTTGATGGAGTCCTATGACGCCGTGATCGTCGGTGGCGGGCACAACGGCCTGGTGGCGGCGGCCTACCTGGCCAATGCCGGTCGTTCGGTGCTGGTGCTCGAACGCCGCGACGAGGTCGGCGGGGCGGCGGTGTCGTTCCGCGCCTTCCCCGGGGTCGACGTCCGGCTCTCACGGTACTCGTACCTGGTGAGCCTGCTGCCGAGGAAGATCATCGCGGACCTCGGGCTCGGCCTCGAGCTGCGACGGCGGCGGATGTCGTCGTACACGCCTGTCGGCGACGGCGGTCTCCTTGTCGACACGGGGGACGACCGCCGGACGGCGGCGTCGTTCTCCGCGCTCACCGGGTCCACGAAGGACTACGAGGCCTGGCGACGGTTCTACGCGATGACCTCGCTTGTCGCCGAGCAGACGTTCTCGACACTGACGGAACCGTTGGTTTCCAAGGAAGAACTGCGGTCACGCGTCGACGCGGCGGCCTGGGACGCGCTGTTCGAACGGCCGATCTCCGAAACGCTGACCGCGATGTTCGGTGACGACACGGTCCGCGGGATCGTCCTGACCGACGGGCTGATCGGCACGTTCGCCGGCGATGGCGATTTCCGGCAGAACCTTTGCCTGCTGTACCACGTGATCGGCAACGAGACCGGCGACTGGGACGTCCCGGTGGGCGGTATGGGTGCGGTGACCGGCGCGCTCGCTTCGGCCGCGCGTGCGGCCGGGGCGCGGTTGGTGACCGGTGCCGAGGTGCTGTCCCTCGCTCCGGACGGCTCAATGCGTTATCGGCTCGGCGACGACGAGTTCGCCGTGCGCGGCGGGCACGTGCTGGGATGCGTCGCACCCCGGGTACTCGCGCGGCTGCTGGGAGAAGAGCCGACGGAGGCGCCGGAAGGCGCGCAACTCAAGGTGAACATGGTGCTGTCACGGCTGCCGCGGTTGCGCGATCCGGGTGTCGGCCCGCGTGAGGCGTTCGGGGGCACTTTCCACGTCAACGAGGGTTACGAGCAGCTGGCGACGGCCTACGCCGAGGCCGCCGCGGGCAGGATTCCGTCACTGCCGCCGTGCGAGATCTACTGCCACTCGCTGACCGACCCGTCGATCCTCGGCCCGGCCGAACAGGCCGCCGGGGTGCAGACCCTGACCCTGTTCGGGCTGCATATGCCCGCGAGGCTGTTCGAAGGACGCAACGACGCCGCGCGCGAGGAGGCACTGCGGGCGACGTTGTCCTCTTTGGACAGTGTGCTCGCCGAACCGATCGAAGACTGCGTGCTGCGCGCTCCGGACGGGCGGTTGTGCGTCGAGGCGAAGACTCCGCTGGACCTCGAAGCCGAACTGGGGCTGCCCGCGGGGCACATCTTCCATCGCGATCTGTCGTGGCCGTACGCGACCGATGCGGCTCAGGTGGGGCAGTGGGGTGTCGAGACAGCGCACGAGCGGGTGCTGCTCTGTGGTGCCGGGGCCGTGCGAGGCGGCGGGGTCTCGGGGATACCTGGGCACAATGCCGCGATGGCGGTGCTGGCTCGCGCGTGAGTGTCATGAGGGGTCCCCATAGGACAAATTTCGTCCTATGGGGAC
>NZ_JBFBBY010000141.1:0-18573 GCF_040682875.1 Amycolatopsis sp. NPDC051071
CTCGACCTTCACACCTTCCCCAGTACATGAAGGCCCCCTTCCTTGCGCTAGGCGCAAGGAAGGGGGCCTTCATGTACCTAGGCAAGGAGACAGTAGGTACCCAAGACACTCTCGGCCTTAACGACCCAAATCACTCACGACCCACCGCGCGACAGTTAGAGGATCTCGGCGGCCGAGCCCACGTCCGGGAGTCCGCCGATGTCGGGGTTCAGGTCCCCTGCCTCGACGAGTTCCGCCTTGACCTCGTGCGGTTTGATCCGCCCCTCGCGGATGTCCTCCGCGTAGTGGCACGCGACCCGGTGCCCGGTGCCGATCTCCCGCAGCTGCGGGCGGTCGGTGTCGCACAGGCTCTGCTGCTTCCACGGGCAACGCGTGTGGAAGCGGCAGCCGGACGGCGGCCGCGCCGGCGACGGCAGGTCACCGGCGAGCAGGATCTGCTCCCGGCTGTCCTCCACCACCGGGTCCGGCACGGGGATCGCCGAGAGCAGCGCCCGCGTGTACGGGTGCAGCGGGTTCTCGTACAGCGCGTCGGCGTCGGCCTCTTCGACCAGCGAGCCGAGGTACATCACGCCGATGCGGTCGGAGATATGCCGCACCACCGCGAGGTCGTGCGCGATCACCAGGTAGGTGAGCCCGAGCTTGTCCTGCAGGTCTTCCAGCAGGTTGACCACCTGCGCCTGCACCGAGACGTCCAGCGCGGACACCGGTTCGTCGGCGACGATCAGGTCCGGCTCGACGGCGAGTGCCCGCGCGATGCCGATGCGCTGACGCTGACCGCCGGAGAACTCGTGCGGGTACTTCCGCAGCGAGGACTCCGGAAGTCCGACGGCGGAAAGGAGTTCGCGTAGCCGCTTGGCCGTCGCTTCCTTGTCCTTGTCGAGGCCGTGCGCCTTCATGCCTTCCGTCAGAATGGATTCCACGGACTGCCGAGGGTCCAAAGAGGACATCGGGTCCTGGAAGACCATCTGCATCCGGCGGCGTGCCTTGCGCAGTTCCTCGCCCTTGAGCCCGGCGACGTCCGTGCCGTCGAAGACGACGTTGCCGTTCGTCAGCTCGGTCAGCCGGAGGATCGCCCTGCCC
Source organism: Amycolatopsis sp. NPDC051071 (assembly GCF_040682875.1). NCBI lineage: Bacteria > Bacillati > Actinomycetota > Actinomycetes > Pseudonocardiales > Pseudonocardiaceae > Amycolatopsis > Amycolatopsis sp. NPDC051071. The sequence goes on from NZ_JBFBBY010000141.1 coordinate 1,081, forward strand.
AAAGTGGACTTCCCGCAGCCGGATTCCCCGACCAGGCCATAGGTTTCACCCTTGCGGATGGCCAGGTCGACGCCGTCGACGGCGTACACGTGCCCAATCGTCCGGTCGACCACGATGCCGCGTTTGATCGGGAAGTGCACCTTGAGGTCGTTGACCTCGAGCAGCACCTCCTGCGGCGGTACCGTATGCGTCATCGGGCCCCTCCTCGTGCGGCCACGGCCGGGACCACCGGGTTGTGGCAGCGCAGCAGACCACCGCGATCGGGGGTCAGCCGCGGTGAAACCTCCCGGCATACGCCGAGAGCGTTCGGGCAGCGGGGCGCGAAGGCGCAGCCGCCGTCCCACGGGATGTTGTCGGCGACGGATCCCTTGATGGGGACCAGTTTCTCGCCGCGGCCTGCGTCGAGACGCGGGATCGAGGCGAGCAGGCCGTGCGTGTACGGATGCCGCGGCTCGGCGAACAACGCGTGCCGCTCGGCCCGCTCGACGATCTTGCCGCCGTAGAGCACGTTGACCTCGTCACAAAGACCGGCGACGACCCCGAGGTCGTGCGTGATCATGATCAGCGCGGTCCCGGTGTCCTGCACCAGTTCCCGCAGCAACGCGAGGATCTGCGCCTGGATCGTCACGTCGAGCGCGGTGGTCGGCTCGTCGGCGATGAGCAGCCGCGGACGGCACGCCAGCGCGATCGCGATCAGCGCACGCTGCCGCATCCCGCCGGAAAGCTGGTGCGGGTACTCGGAAAGCCGCCGTGACGGGTCGGGGATGCCGACCTTGTCCAGCAGTTCGATGGCCTCTTTCGACGCCACCTTGCGCGACATGCCGCGATGCCGCTCCAGCACCTCGGTGATCTGCAGCCCGATCGGGATGACCGGGTTCAGCGAGGACAGCGGGTCCTGGAACACCATACCGAGGTCACGGCCCCGGCGGTCCCGCATTTCCTTGTCCGGCAGGCGAAGCAGGTCGGCGCCTTCGAAAGACACCGAACCGCTGACCTTGTTGCCGCGTTTCGCGAGCAGCCGCATGATCGCCAGGGACGTCACGGACTTACCGCAACCGGACTCGCCGACCAGGCCGACCGTCTGGCCCGGTTCGACGTCGAAACTGACCTCGTCCACCGCGGTGAACGGCTTCTCACCGCGCCGCTGGAAAACGACCTTGAGGTCGCGTACTTCGAGGAGTGCCATCAGAAAATCACCGCCTGTTCTTCGGATCGAGGGCTTCCCGCAGAGACTCGCCGAGCAACGTGAACCCGAGCGCGACGATGATGATCGCGATGGCCGGGTAGTACGCGAGCTCGGGGCGGATGTCGAGGAACTGCCGAGCGCTGCGGCTCAGCATGATTCCCCATTCCGCCCGGTTCGGGTCCGGGTCGCCGAGACCGAGGAACGACAGCGCCGCCGCCTCGAGGATCGCGGTCGCCAGGGTCAGCGTGGCCTGCACGATGACCGGGCCGAGTGAGTTCGGCAGCATATGCCGCAGCACGATCGTCCCGCGTTTGACGCCGAGCGACGTCGCCGCGAGCACGTGATCGCTGCTTCGTTGCACGAGCATCGAACCACGCAGCAACCGCGCGAAGATCGGCACGCCGACCATCGACACGGCCACGATCACGGTCCACTGGCTCGGCTTCTGGAACAGCGCGGCGACCGAGATCGCCAGCAGCAGCGACGGCACCGACAGCATGACGTCGACGAGGCGCATCAGCACCGTGTCGACCCAGCCGCCGAACGCGCCGGCGAGACCGCCGATGAGCATGCCGACCACGACACCGATGACCGTCGCGAGCACACCGACCAGCAGGGTGTTCTGGGCACCGACAAGCAGCCGCGAAAGGTAGTCACGGCCGAAGTCGTCGACACCGAGCGGGAAACCGGCCTGCGCACCGGGGATGATGCCCTGGCCGAGGATGACCTCGCTCTGCAGATACCGCTCGTAGGGGTCCTTCGGCGCGAGGAGTGGCGCGAAGATGGCCACCAGCAGGAACAGGCCGGTAATCACGGCGCCGATGATGGCCACCGGGCTCCGCAGCATCCGGCGCAGCGCCTCGCCACCGAGACTGTGCCCCTTCGCCGACGACGCGGCGAGCTTGTCGATCGGCTCCTTCTTCTTGTTCAGCAATGTGTTCATCGGACACGCACCCTCGGGTCGATGAGCCCGTACGAGACGTCGACCAGCATGTTCACCAGCACGTAGACCAGCGCGCCGAACAGCAGCAACGCCTGAAGACGCGGGTAGTCACGCCGCTCGATGCCTTCGGCGAGCAGGAAGCCGAGGCCGCGGAAGTTGAACACCCGCTCGGTCAGCACGGCGCCACCCAGCAGCGCGCCGGTCTGCAGGCCGATGGTGGTGACCACCGGCAGCAGGCCGTTGCGGAGCACGTGACGGCGCCGGACGACCGGCTGGGTCAGGCCCTTGGAGTTGGCCGTACGGATGAAGTCCTCGTTCAGCACGTCCAGCACCGACGCACGGGTGATCCGGGTGATCACCGCGAGCGGGATCGTGGCCAGCGCGAACGCCGGGAGGATCAGGTGGGTGATCGCGTCCCAGGCGGCGTCCCATTCCTGGGTGATAATGCCGTCGAAGACCGCGAAACCGGTGACGGTGGTGGCGTCGAGTCCGGCCATCTGGCGGCCCTGCGAGGGAAGTCCCAGCGGGGCGGCCAGCACGTCCTGCATCATGTAACCGAGGAAGAACACCGGCACGGCGACGCCGATCAGGGTGAGCACGATGATGACGTTGTCGACAGCCCCGCCGCGGAACCGGGCGGACAGATAGCCGAACGGGATGCCGAGGCATACCGCGATGAGCATCGCGCACAGGCCGAGTTCGAGAGTGGCGGGAAGGAAGTTCCCGATCTCCGACATGACCGGCTGGGCGGAGACCAGCGAGTTGCCGAAGTCACCGGTGATTGCCCGGCCGAGGAATTTGAAGTACTGGATGAAGATCGGATCGTCGAGGCCGAGGATCCGGTTGAGGTCGGCGATCTTCTCCGGGGTCGCCTTGTCGCCCAAGAGGGCGCCGGCGGGGCCACCGGGGAGCGACCGGAGCCAGGCGAAGATCAAAATGGACAGGATCAAGAGCGTCGGTATCGCTTGTAGCAGCCGACGCACGAGAAAACGGAGCACGTGCGTTCCTTTGTTGCCAGCCCGGGAATGGGCCGAGGGGGCGGACGCGGTAGCGCCCACCCCCTGCGGTCACTGGTGGTGGTGGATCAGTTGACCGTGACGGTGTAGAAACGCTCGTCGGTCAGCGGGCTGGCCACCATGCCCTTCACCTTCGGGCCCACGACGAGCCCCGGGGTCGGGTACGCGATCGGGATCGCGGGCAGGTACTCCATGATCTGCTTGTTCACGACCTGGTAGGCCTTGGCGTGCTCTTCACCGGCGGGAGAGGAGTCCGCGGCGGCGAGTGCGCTGAACAGCTCGGCGCTGTTGAAGCCGAACTCCTTCTTCTCACGGCCGAAGAACGTGCCGACGAAGTTGCCGGCGTCGTTGTAGTCACCGGTCCAGCCGAGCAGGTGCAGGTCCTGCTTGCCGAACTTCTGCACGTCGTCCTTGTAGCCACCCTGCCACGGCTTGGCGATCGGCTCGATCTTCACGCCGATGTTCTTCAGGTCCTCGGAAATCGAGGTGAAGGTGTCCGCCGGGTTCGGCATGTACGGACGGGTGACCTCGGTCGGGTAGTAGAACTTCAGCGTGAGACCCTCGGCGCCGGCTTCCTTGAGAAGCTGCTTGGCCTTGTCCGGGTCGTACGGGTACTTGGTGACGTCTTCGGTGTAACCGGAAATCGCCTTGGGGACGAACTGGGTCGCGACCTCGGAGCCCTCGGACAGCTTGCTCTTGACGAACTGCTCACGGTTGATGCCGTAGGCCAGCGCCTGGCGAACCTTCAGTTCCTTCAGCTTCGGGTTGCCCGACTGGTTGATGCCCAGGTAGAGGAGGTTGAACGACGGGCGGATGAGCACCTGCTCACCGTCGTTGCGCAGCAGGCCGTAGTCCGCGGGTGACGGGTAGTCGTAGCCCTGGATGTCGCCTGCCTTCAGCGCCTGCTTGCGGGCGTTCTCATCCGGGATGACCTTGAAGACCAGCTTGTCGAGCTTGGCCGTCTGGGTCGGTGAGTCGGTCGCCTTCGACAGGGTGATCTCACCCTTGGCCTGGTCCCAGCTGTCGAACTTGAAGGGGCCGGTGCCGGTCGGGTGCGCCGTCGCGTACTCGGGGTACGCGAACGAGTCACCGCTCTGGGTGACGTTGTCGGCGTTGTACTTCTTCAGTGCGTCCGGGCTCTGGATCGAGAACGACGGCAGCGTGAAGGCCGCCGGGAACGCGCCCTTGTTCTTGTTCAGGTTCAGGATCGCGGTCGACTCGTCCTTGGCCTGGCAGTCCTTGAACACCGGGGCGCCGGAAGCGTCACCCTCGTTCTTGGCGAAGCCCTCGAAGATGTCGCCGTAGTAGATCATCTGGCTCTGGGCCGCCGCGCCCTTCATGTTGAACATGCGGTTGAAGTTGAAGCAGACCGCTTCGGCGTTGAACGGGGTGCCGTCGTGGAACTTCACGCCCTTCTTCAGGCTGAAGGTCCACGTCTTGCCGTCGTTGCTGCCTTCCCACTTCTCGGCAAGGCCGGCTTCGAGGTCCGCGGTCCCCGGCCTGTTCATGATCAGGGTGTCCATCATCTGGCGGATGATGCGGAAGGTCTCACCGTCGTCGTTGAAGAGCGGGTCGAACGTCTTCGGGTTACCGGCGGCACCGAAGACCATGGTGCCTCCCGAGCCACCCCCTGCGCCTTCTTCACGCTTCGAATCGGCACAAGCGGAAATGGAGACCGCGAGTGCGCCGGCAAGCCCGATCAGGGCCACACGGCGTGCTCGGGTCACCCGCAGTTGCTGCATCTGGCACCCCTTGAGGAGAATTTCGGTGTTTTAGTCACCGTCCGGTCGGTCGGAAACTCGAACTCCGCGGACGATCGGTGTGCCCGCCGACACTAGCGGGAACTCGGCCCGCACTTAAGCACGTGAGGTTACGATCGCGCTACGCGAAGGCCAATACGACCGCAAAGTGTCGGCAATTCCGGACGGAGCGTAATCAATTTTGGTCCACTAACGCGTAGAGTGCCGGGTCACTAACACAAATGGGTGTCCACCACTAGACTTAATGGGTCACTGACAGAAGTGGACATCGATGGACAGCTGCACTTACCGCAAGTAGTCGCCTGCTAGCGGAAGTGCAGGAAGGCCCCCTTGCTTGCTCCATCCATGCCCCCGCCGCCGCCCTCAAAGGACGCGCTGCGCGCCACGCCGAGCGCAAGTAGTCGACTACTTGCCAAGTACATGAAGGCCCCCTTGCTTGCGCCTAGGTACAGGAAGGGGGCCTTCATGTACTTGGGGAAGGTGTGAAGGTCGAGTTTCCTCGGCTGAGCCGAGGGAAGGGGTCCTTCACGCGCCGCCGTAGGTACCTAAACACCCTTCGCTAGAACGACCCAAATCACTCACGACAACGCGGAGCCGGTAGTCAGCGTTGGATGCGGGCTTTGATCTCGTCGATCCGGTCCAGCAGGTAGGTCGGGTCTTCCCCGCCGAGCGCCGCGCGCAGGTAGAGGCCGTCACCCACCAGGATGATCAATTCCGCGGACAGCGGGTCGTCGACGTTCTCACTGATCAAGTCGTGAATCCGCTGGTTACAGACCCGGACGACGTCGGAGACCTGCGGTTCGTTCAGCAGGATCCGGATGGTCGCCATCGTCGTGCGGTGCAGCGGCGCCCGCATCATGACGTCGGTGATCGCGGTGCGCAGGTAATACGAAACGACGCCTTCGGGCGCCTGTCGTGCGCGCTCCAGGTCTTCGTCCGACAGTGTGACCAGCCGCGCCATCATGCCGTCGACCAGGGCGTCCTTCGATCCGAAGTGGTAGAGCAGGCCGCCCTTGGACACCCCGGCCCGCGCGGCGACGGCTTCGAGCGTGACCCCGCCGGGGCCTTGCTCGATGAGTATCTCCTCGTAGGCGTCGAGGACGCGTTCCTTCGCGGAGGGCTTCGCCATAAAAGTTGACTATACCGTCCAGACGGTTTATCTTCGAACAAGGCCGGTAACTATACCGTCCAGACGGTTTAGCTAAAGGAGAGTGCGCCATGGCGGGGCGCAAGCAGTGGTCGGCGTTGGCGGTACTGGTGCTTCCGGTGCTGTTGATCAGCGTGGACATGACGGTGCTCGGGTTCGCGCTGCCGTTCCTGTCCGAGGATCTGGCGCCGACCGGTGCGGAGCAGTTGTGGATCGTCGACATCTACTCGTTCATGCTCGCGGGTCTGCTGGTGCTGATGGGCACCCTCGGCGACCGCATCGGGCGCCGGAAGCTGCTGCTCATGGGTGCCGCGGCGTTCGGTGCCGCGTCGGTGCTCGCGGCCTTCTCGACCAGCGCGTTCATGCTGATCATCGCCCGGGCGCTGCTCGGTGTCGGTGGCGCGACGCTGATGCCGTCGACGCTGTCGCTGATCCGCAGCATCTTTGTCGACCCCAAACAGCGCCGGGTCGCGATCGCGGTGTGGAGTGCCGGGTTCTCCGGTGGGATGGCGGTCGGGCCGGTGCTCGGCGGCTGGCTGCTGGAGCACTTCTGGTGGGGTTCGGTGTTCCTCATCAACGTCCCGGTCATGGTGCTGCTGCTCGTCGTCGGGCCGTTCGTGCTGCCGGAGGCGCGTGACCCGAAGCCGGGCCGTTTCGACCCGTTGTCGGCGCTGCTCTCGCTGGCCGCGATGCTGCCGGTGGTCTACGGCATCAAGCTGATCGCCGAACACGGCGTCACCCTCACGGCCGCGATCAGCATCCTGGCCGGTCTCGCACTCGGCTTCGTGTTCATCCGCAGGCAGCACCACCTCGACGAGCCGATGCTCGACCTGAAGCTGTTCTCGAACCGGGCCTTCAGCGGCTCCGTCGTGACGAACATGCTCGGCGTGTTCGCCATGGTCGGCCTGCTGTTCCTGGTGCCGCAGTATCTGCAGCTGGTGCTCGGGCTCAAGCCGGTCGTCGCCGCGCTGTGGATGCTCCCGGCGACGGTCGCGGGTATCCTCGGTGCGCTTCTCGCGGCCTGGCTCGCGAAGCGGATCCGGGTGTCCGTGCTGGTCAGTGTCGGTCTCTTGATCGGCGCGGTCGGGTTCCTGGCGCTGACGCAGGTCTCGTCCGGCGGCGGACTCGCGTACGTCGTGGTGTCGTTCACGCTGCTCGGGGGCGGGGTCGCCCTGTCGGAGACGCTGACGAACGACCTCGTCATCTCGGCCGCCCCTGCCGAGCGGGCGGGTGCCGCGTCGGCGATCTCCGAGACCGGGTTCGAGCTGGGTGGCGCACTCGGTACCGCGATTCTCGGCAGTGTCGCGACGGCGGTCTACCGCGCCGGCCTGCCGGAGGGCACGCCCGAGTCCGCACGCGACACGCTCGGCGGCGCCGTCGCCACCGCGCAGCAGATGGCGCCGAGTGACGGGCAGGCGCTCCTGGAGTCGGCTCGCGAGGCCTTCACCCAGGGCGTGCACGTCACCGCATGGGCGGGCACCGCCGTGCTCGTCTATACAGGTATTCAGGCCTACCTTCTGCTCAATCGGAAAAAAGATTCCGCAGTGCGGATCTAGTTGGGCTTACGATGAGGGCATGAGCGACGACGCCTTGGTCACCCGGCTCCGCGAGCATCTCGGCAAGGCCGCGGTGCTCACCGACTCCGACGTCACGGACGCGTATTCGCGCGACATGATGCCGCTGGCCCCGGTGGGCAAGCCACTCGCGGTGGTGCTTCCGTCCGATGTGGAGGGTGTGCAGGCCGTCGTCAAGGCCTGTGCGGAGTTCGGGGTGCCGATCGTGCCCCGCGGCGCCGGCAGTGGTCTGTCCGGCGCCGCGAACGCGATCGACGGCTGTGTCGTGCTGGTGCTGACCAAACTCGACCAGATCGTCGAAATCGACGCGGGCAACCGGCTCGCCGTCGTCCAGCCCGGCGTGGTCAACCTCGATTTCCGCGGCGCGGTGGAAAAGCACGGCCTGTTCTATCCGCCGGACCCCTCCAGCTACGACTGGTGCACCCTCGGCGGAAACCTCTCGACGAACGCCGGCGGATTGTGTTGCGTGAAGTACGGCGTCACCACGGATTCCGTGCTGGGACTGGAAGTCGTGCTCGCCGACGGGTCATTGCTGAAGACCGGGCGCCGCACGGTGAAGGGGGTCGCGGGCTACGACCTCGCCCGGCTCTTCGTCGGCAGCGAGGGCACGCTCGGCGTCATCACCCAGGCGACCCTCGCGCTGAAACCGTTGCCGCAGTTGCCTTCCACGTTCGTCGCGGGCTTCGGCAGCACGGAGGCCGCCGGTGAAGCCGTCGCGCGGGTCGTGCGCGAAGGGCTGGTGCCGTCGCTTCTGGAGATCATGGACGCGACGTCCATCAAGGCCGCCGAGGCCTACCTCAAGACCGACCTCGGCGCGGGTTCGGACTGCAAGGCCTTGCTGCTCGCGCAATCCGACTCCGGCGGCGAGGTCGCGCGGCGGGAACTCGCGGCGCTGGAACAGATCTGCGTCGACTGCGGCGCGGGCCTGGCCTACGCCACCGACGATCTCGAAGAGGGCAAGATGCTGCTGCAGGCGCGGCGGGTCGTGCTCAACGCGCTGGAGCTGTACGGCGTCTGGCTGACCGATGACGTCTGCGTGCCGCGCACCCGGATCGCCGAACTGATCGCCGGTTGCGAACGGATCAGCCAGGAGGTCGGGCTGCGGATCGCCGTCGTGGGGCACGCCGGCGACGGCAACATGCACCCGACGATCGTCTACTCGCCGGACTCCGAGGACGAATTCGCCCGCGCGCAGAAGGCCTTCGACGCGATCCTGGAGGTCGGGCTGTCGCTGGGCGGGACTGTCACCGGCGAACACGGCGTCGGCAAGATCAAGCGCGAGTGGCTCGCGCGGGAAATCGGCGAAGTCGGCCTTCGCGTCCATCGCCAGATCAAGCAGGCTCTCGACCCGCAGGGCCTCTTCAACCCCGGCTCGATGTTCTCGCTCTAGGTGCGCCGATTGGTCCCACGGGAAAGGGTGGCGAGAGGGGTCAGTCGCGCACGCGCGGGATCTGCTGCGTCGCGTCCATGTCCGCGGCCGGAGCGGCCGGAGCGTGCTTCTTCTCGCGGCGGGCCTTCAGGTACTCGATCACGATCGGCACCACGGAGATCAGCACGATCAGGATAAAGATCGAGTCGATGTTGTCCCGGATGAACGGGATGTCGCCGAGCAGATGCCCGAGCGCGGTGATCCCGGCGGCCCACAGGATGCCGCCGATGACGGTGTAGGTGAAGTACTTCTTCGGGTCCATCTTGCCGATGCCGGCGATCCAGGTGATGAACGTCCGCACGAACGGCACGAACCGCGCCAGCACGACGGCCTTCGGACCGTGCTTCTCCAGGAAGGCGTGTGTCTGGTCGACGTACTTCTTGTTGAAGAACTTCGAGTCGGGCTTCCGGAACAGCCAGGGCCCGATCTTCCAGCCGAGGCCGTAGCCGAGCGCGTTGCCGAGCAGCGCGGCGACCGTGACCAGCACGCAGACCAGCCACAGCGGCGCTTCGATCGAGCCGCTCGCGATGAGCAGGCCCGCGGTGAACAGGAGGGAGTCACCGGGCAGCACCGGGAAGATGCTGCTTTCGATGAAGATGATCAGGCAGAGCACGGCGATGACCGGGACCGTCAGCCCGCTCAGCAGGTGCATCGGGTCCAGCCACTCCGGCAGGAGGCCCATCGTCGTCACGTTGTTCTGCGCCAGGATCACACCAAAACGGTACAGGGTGACGCTGAGTCGCTTAACCCGACGGGAGAGGCCGCCTCAGATCAGCGTGAGCAGTCCGACGACCGATCCGGCGGCCAGCCCCAGCAGCACAGCCAGCAGCAACACCCAGTACGCGGGCAACGGCGCACTGCCGGGCGAAGGTGCCGGAGGCGGTGTCGGACGCTCCGCCAGCCTGGCCGTTTCCGCGTTCTCCAGCGCGACGCGCTCCCGTTCGAGCGAGTCGGCGCTGGCGCCGGAAAGCAAGCCGTACTGGAGTGGCAGCTCGTGTTCTCCCGGAGAGGCCTCCGGAGTCTCCGGCTCGTCCGGATCACTCTCGGTGTCCGATTTGACCGGGTTCTCGGCGGAGGCCTCGGTGATCCGTTCGGCTGAAGGCGCGAAGACGGCTTGAGCGCGCAAGGCATCGGACAGGAGCTTCTCCGGGTCCTTGGGCTCGCTCATCCGGACTCCCTTCGCCGCTACCCGTCGCTGACCGACACACCGCCTTCGACCGCGCTGCCCAGCGGGGCCGTGGCGCTCAATGTAGCCGCAGCCGCCTCGGTGACCCATTCGCCCTGGCGCAGGACCTTTACCGGCCGCAGGTCGCGGTCGAGCACCACGACGTCGGCCGCGAGCCCGGCACGCAGCGAGCCGGTCCGGTCGGCGATGCCGAGCAGTTCGGCAGGTCTGCCGGACGTCGCGCGGACGGCGTCGAGCAGGTTGATGCCCGCGCCGCGGACCAGGTTGCGGAAAGCCGCGTCCATGGTCAGCGTGCTGCCGGCGAGTGAACCGTTCCCGGCCAGCGTGGCGACACCGTCGCGGACGTCGACCTCCAGGCGGCCGAGGATGTAGCTTCCGTCGGCGGCGTCGGTGGCCGACATCGCGTCGGTGATGAGCACCGTGCGGCCCTTGCCCGCGTGGCGCGCGGCCAGCCGCAGCACCGTCGGGTGCACGTGGACGAGGTCGCAGATCAGTTCGACGGTGATCCGCTCGTCGTCGAGGAGGGCGCCGATCGGGCCGGGCTCCCGGTGGTGGAGTGGCCGCATGGCGTTGAAGAGGTGCGTCGCGACCGAGGCACCCGCGTCTATCGCGGGGATGATCTGGTCTTCGACGCCGTCCGTATGCCCGATGGCGGCGATGACGCCCGATTCGGCCAGCTGGCGGACTGCCTTGATCCCGCCGTGCAGTTCGGGGGCGAGGGTGACCATCCGGATGTCGCCGCGGCCCGCGCCGAGCAACGCGTTGACCGTCGCCGTGTCCGGCTCGATCAGCGTCGCCGGGTCGTGCGCTCCGCAGCGCGCCTTCGAGATGAAGGGGCCTTCGAGGTGAATACCGGCAAGTTCACCCTCTTGGACCAGCTCCCGAAGGGCCGCGATCTGGTCTCTGAGCACCGAAATGGGGTCGGAGACGAGGCTGCCGAGCATGGTCGTGGTCCCGTGACGCCGATGCGCGCGCACGGCGCGGAGCAGCTCCTCGGGGTTCGCACTGGAGAACGATCCGCCCCCACCGCCGTGGCAGTGGGTGTCGATGAAGCCGGGTACGATCAGGCACCCGTCCGCGTCGACATAGTCGAGACTGCCGACGTCCGGGGGTGTCCCGGAACCGACTTGGACGATCTTGCCGCCGGCGACAATCAGCCAGCCGTCGTCGAGTACACGGTCCGGGGCGACGACCCGGCCGCCCACGATCAAGAAATCTCCGGCGCCACTCACGCCCCCCAGCATATATTGGTCTGGACCAAGCATGGCGGCACAACCCAGCGGTCGAGATTAAAGCCGGGTGTCAGTTCGGCGACTGCATTGCTTTCTGCAGCGCCTCCAGCGCCCGGCTGGCGGTTGACTTCACGGTACCTTTCGAAATGCCGGCGGCCTCGGAAATCTCGGCCTCACTCAACCCACCGTAGTAACGGAGCACGAGAACTTCGCGCTGGCGGGGCGGCAGTTTGGACAAAGCGCTCACAACGGCCTGATGTTCACTCGACAGCATGGCGAGGCTTTCGGCCGAACGCGCGTTGACGGCGTGCGGCGCGACGTACTCGCGGGCGGTCTTGCGGCGGCGCAGCACACTGCGTGATCCGTTGACCACCGCGGTGCGCAGATAGCCGACGGCCGCGGCGGCGTCCCGCAGCTTTCCCCAGTTGCGATGGAGCCCGGTGAACGCCTCCTGGACGACGTCCTCGGCCGTTGCCGGTTCGTCCACGAGCAGGATGGCCAGCCGGACGAGCCGCATCCGATGCTGGCGATAGAGATCCTCAAGGGTCAGCGGTGCCGCAGGAGGTGGTGGCGTGACCGGTCCGTCCATGGTGCGCAGATGGCCGAGGGTCACCTCGACACTGCGTTCCGCGTTGCCCTCGAGCATGTACCCCTACCTGTTCATTTACCCCTTTGAAGCACAACCTGTGCGTGGCGCCCGATCAGCGTATCGGGTAGGGCGAGACCTCTGCCTGATCGGATCCTGAGAACGTGTTCCGGAGTCGGATAGCGTCTGTGGCGGCACTGTTGAAGCGATCTTGGGAGACGTCGATGGCCTGGTTCCTGGTGGAGATCCGGTACGTGCGAGAAAAGCTGGAAGACGTGCGGCCGCGGCACCGGGAGTTCCTCTCCGACCTCGCTGACCAGGGTGTTGTCGCGCTCGGCGGCCCGCTGGGAGACGGCTCCGGCGGCGTCTCGCTCTACCAGGCGGCCGACGAGACCGCGTTGCTCGAGATCATCAACCAGGATCCTTATCACCTCGAAGGCGTTGTCGCGGAGCGGATCGTCCGCGAGTTCAAGCCGGTCATCGGTGCCTGGCTGCCGCAAGAAGCCTGAAGTATCAGAGATCGAGGGTGACCGGCTCGCGTTCGACGCAGACCCGGACGCGGTCGCCGGTCACCGTCGGCAGCTCGCAGGTCCCGCAGAACCCCTGGCGGCACGAATAGGCGATGCCAGGCACGGTTTCACGCAGGACGTCGAGGATTGTCCGGTCGGCGGGTACGTCCAGTGTCCGGCCACTGCGGGCCAGCGTGACCCGGAACGGCTTGCCGCCGACGAGCGGCGGCGTCGAGAACCGCTCGAAGAACACCGGCCCGGACGTCCGCGAAGCCGCGTCCGTCCGGACGCCGACGATCATCGGAATCGGCCCACAGCAGTAAATCGGGGCACTCTTTTCTGCCCCTTCGAGCAGTTCCGCGCCCGAGGCGGGGATCCCGTAGTCCGTATCCGGACGAATCCAGACACGGTCCCCGAATTCGGACAATTCATCCAGAAACGGCATGGAAGCCAGATCGCGGCCGGTGTAGACCAGCCGCCAGTTCGCGCCGGACGCGGCCGCTTGCCGCACCATCGGCAGGATCGGCGTGATCCCGATGCCGCCCGCGATGAACAGGTACGCCGGGCTCGCCACGAAAGGAAACGCGTTGCGTGGTCCGCGCGCGGTGATCCGCGCGCCCTTCTTCAAGGCGTGCACCGCCGTCGATCCCTCGCCTGACAACCGGACGCCGACGCGGTAGGCCGAGCGGTCGTCCAGGTCGCCGCACAGGGAGTACTGCCGGACCAGCCCCGGCCGTGGGGCGAGGTCGAGGTGCGCACCCGGCCGCCAAGACGGCAGCAGTTCGCCGCGTTCGTGCACCAAACGCAGGCTGACGACACCTTCGGCCTCGACGCGGAGGTCGTCGACGATCAGCGGCAGATCGCGGTCGACGGCGAGCACTGGCGGACGACGGCGCCCGCTGACCCCGCTGAGCCTGCGATACACCGCGACGACGCCGGTCAGCGACGCCATCACGCGGTCGGTCCGCCCGCTGCCGTCGAGCCGCAGCGGGCGCGTCATCGTGGTTCGTCGGCCGCCAGCGCGGCCGGGGAGCTCGCAAGGTACGCGACGGCTTGGTCGGTACTGCCGGTTTCGGTGGGGTGATAAGACTTCCGGAAGTACGGCCGGATCTCACGCCGCAGTTGCCTGCCCGACGGCAGCAAACCGCGTTTCGCCACTCGCAGATATGTCTTGAAACTTGTCTTGCCCGGCCGGGCCGGGTCGTTCTTCATGAGGAACCTGGTGCCGCGTAAGAAGACCCACGCGAGCACCGGGGTCACCACGAGCATGCTGCGCACGCGGCGCCCGTAACGGCCGTCGAGGTGCATGAACAGGTCGAAGGCGACGGAGCGGTGCTCGACCTCTTCCGCGCCGTGCCAGCGCAGGAGATCCAGCATCGTCGGGTCGGCGTCCACGGCGTCGAGTTCCTTGGCGTCGAGGATCCACTGGCCTAGGAACGCGGTGTAGTGCTCGATCGCGGCGATGATGGCGAGCCGTTCGATCAACCATTCTTCCCGCCGTTTGGCGGACAGCGGGCGGTCACCGAGCAGACGGCGGAACATCCACTCCATCTGCGCGATGTACGGCCGCACGTTCACGCCCGCCGCTTCGAGGTGCCCGGCGGCGCCGTCGTGCGCCTCGGCGTGCATGGCCTCCTGGCCGATGAAGCCGAGGACGTCCTCCTTGAGCCGCTCGTCGCGGATCAGCGGCACGGCCTGCTTGAAGACCTCGACGAACCAGCGTTCGCCCTCGGGCAGCGCCAGGTGCAGCACGTTGATCGTGTGGGTGGCCTGCGGTTCGCCGGGGATCCAGTGCATCGGCAGCGACGCCCAGTCGAATTCGACGTCGCGTGCGTGCAGGACGATCTGCTCGTGGTCCGTCACGACGACCTCCCGCTGAGTTCGTAGTCGCTCGCGTCGACCTTGCGGGTTTCGAGCCAGTAGCGCCAGGTGAAGCCGGGCCAGATCGTCCGGTTGACCCCCTTCGCGTCGAGGTACCAGCTCTTGCAACCGCCCTGGGTCCACACGCCCTTGACCAGCTTGCCCTGGATGTCGCGCTGGAACTTCTCCTGCACGCCAGGCCGGACGTCGAGCGCCGCGGCGCCGCGCGAGTCGGCGAGCTTGATCGCGTCGACGACGTAACGTGCCTGCGATTCGATCATGAACACCACGGAGTTGTGGCCCAGCGCGGTGTTCGGGCCGAGGAGGAAGAACAGGTTGGGGAAACCGGAGACGCTGATGCCCTTATGGGTGCGCATCCCCTCGGTGGCCCATTCCTTGGCGAGATCACGGCCGTCGATCCCGGTGATGTCCAGGTATTCCAGTGCGTCCGTGACCTTGAAACCGGTGCCGTAGACGATCGCGTTGACCTCGTGCTCGACGCCGTTCCCGTCGACGACGCTGTGCGCCTTGATCTCACGGACGCCTTCGGTGTTGACGTCCACATTGGACCGGTTGAGCGCCGGATAGTAGTCGTTGGAGATCAGCACCCGCTTGCAGCCCATGGTGTAGTCGGGGGTGACCTTCTCGCGCAGCGCGGAATTCTTGATGGCGCGGCCGATATGCCGCCGCGCGATCAGCTCGCCGGCCTTCATCAGCGCGGGGTGGCCGTTGAAGCCGATCGCCCGTGCTTCGAGGAACCAGTACAGCGCGTTGCGGTAGAGCCGTTGCACGCCGGGGACCCGCCGGAACGCGGTTTTGGCCCAGCCGGGCATGGCGTGGTCGGGTTTCGGCATGATCCACGGCGGTGTGCGCTGGAACAGCGTCAGTTCGGCGACCTCGGGCGCGATCTCCGGCACGAACTGGACCGCGCTGGCGCCGGTGCCGACCACGGCGACCTTCTTGCCGCGCAGGTCGTATTCGTGGTTCCACTGTGCGGAATGCCAGGTCTGACCCTTGAACTTCTCGATCCCTGGCAGCTTCGGGACCTGCGGGATGTGCAGGCCGCCGACGCCGGAGACGACGAACTGGGCCTCGATGTCCTGCCCCGATTTGGTGTGGACGTGCCAGCGGCGCGCGGTCTCGTCCCAGTCCGCGCCGGTGAGTTCGACGCCGAACCGGATCTTGTCCCGCAGCCGGTACTTACCGGTGACGTCCTTGAGGTACTGGAAGATCTCCGGCGCCGGCGAGAACGAGCGCGACCAGTCCGGGTTCTGCTCGTAGGAGAACGAGTACATATGGGACTGCACGTCGCAGGCGCAGCCGGGGTACGAGTTGTCGCGCCACGTACCGCCGACTTCGTCCGCCTTCTCCAGGATCACGTAGTCCCGGATGCCTGCCTTTTCGAGCTGGATGGCCTGGCCGAGCCCGGAGAATCCGGTGCCCACGATCACGACCTTGAATCGCTCGGTCATTTGTGCCCTCCGCGTCGAGGTTTGTTCTGCGCGAATGACGTTACCGGAAGTAACAGTTACTTTCTAGTACGACTTACTCGTCAGTATGTTCCACCGAGCTTCGAATGATCCCAGCTGACGATCTTCGTCGGCTTGAAGATCAGCCCGATCCGCTTCGCGGCCTGCTTGCCGATGAAGCCGGCGAGTTCGTCGGGCACTGGGTCGCCGGGCTTCGCGCCCGCGTAGCGCTGCATGAGCGTGATACCCATCTGGGTGACGATCGGGGTATCGGTGATGACCTCGACGTCGGCTTCGAGGGAGATCCCGCGGAGCTTGTCGTAGGCGTCGCCGTCCTCGATGAGCACCGTGGCGCGCGGGTCACGCTCCAGGTTCTTGGCCTTCTGGGACGACCCGTAGGTCCAGGTCGCGACGCCGGACTCGTACGGGTAGTACCAGAGCGGGGCGAGATGGGGGCGGCCGTTGGGCCCGATCGTCGCGACGTTGATGACCTTCTGCTCGTCGAGGTACGCGGCGAGTTCGTCGGGTGTCATACGGATCTGGTCGCGACGGGACATGGTGTGGTCAGCCCTTCTTCGTAGCTGCCCGGCCTGCCTGACCGGTTATCGAAGATTCGTACGCGCCACGCTGCTCGATGTCCACGAGTGCGGCGGCGTCGGCCTTCCTGATCCGGCTCTTCGCGCCGATCTCGATGATCGGCGGCAGGAACGCGCGGATCAGTTTGAGCCCGCCGACCCAGCGCGGGACGTGGATGGTGCGGGCGCGTTTGTTGATCCCGGCCTGGAGGAGGTCGAGCGCGACGGACAGCGGGTAGGTCTTGCCGAGCAGGCCGGGCATGCCGGTGCGGAGCTTGCCGAAGACCGGGTGCTTGTCGGCGCTCTCGACGAGGTCGGTGCGGATCCAGGTCGGGTGCGCGACGCCGACCTTCACGCCGAGGTGGGCGACTTCGGCGCGGAGGCTGTTGGAGAACGCCTCGACACCGGCCTTCGCGGCGGCGTAGTTGGCCATGCCGGGGGCGTGGGTGATCGCGGCCAGCGAGGAGATCGCGAGCAGGTAGCCCTTGCGCTCGATGACATGCGGAAGGGTGACGCGGAACGTGCGCCAGACGCCAAGGAGGTCGACCTCGATGACTTTTTCGAAGGCGGCCGGGTCCACTGAACGGACGAAACCGGAGGTCGCGATGCCGGCGTTCGCGATGACGACGTCGATACCCCCGAAGTGTTCGACGACGCCGGCGGTGGCGGTTTCGAGCTGCTCCCAGTCGGTGACGTCCGCTTCCCAGGCGCGGGCGTTGGCGCCGATCTTCTCGGCGACCGCCTTCTGCTCCTTCGCCTCGATGCCGACCAAGGCGACCTTCGCGCCTTGCGCGGCCAGGCGTTCGGCGAGCCCCGCGCCGATGCCCCTCGCGGCGCCGGTGATCAGGACGACCTTGCCGTTCACGCTGTTCTTGGCCACGTTGCCTCCTCGTCCGAGCCCTTCGGCTTTCGGACGGTACCCCAACCTACCCGGAGTAAGCTACCCACAAGTAAGTACACCCGCGTTTCGTCCTCTAGTTGCGGTAGTACGTAGTGCGAACCACCGCAACTAGAGGACGAA